>NZ_JCBDGH010000085.1:0-83420 GCF_059833955.1 Vibrio sp. R15-SG3-ISO1A | reverse complement strand
AGGATGACAGAACCCTCCAGCACCTCCTGACGCGAGAGGCCCGAAGGTCCCCCTCTTTGAGCCGAAGCTATTATGCGGTATTAGCCATCGTTTCCAATGGTTATCCCCCACATCAGGGCAATTTCCCAGGCATTACTCACCCGTCCGCCGCTCGACGCCGTTATCGTTCCCCTAAGGTTCAGATAACTCGTTTCCGCTCGACTTGCATGTGTTAGGCCTGCCGCCAGCGTTCAATCTGAGCCATGATCAAACTCTTCAATTTAAGATTTTGTTGGCTCAATGAATACTGATAAGTTCCTAGTGACTAGAAGCTAGTTCCTAGAAAACTTGAATTGACTGTGCTGAGTCCGAAGACTCAATGGTCACTCAGTTCATTGAAACCTAATTTGATACCGAAGGTATCTAATTGGATTATCATCAACGAGTGCCCACACAGATTGATAGGTTTATATTGTTAAAGAGCTTTGCTTTCAGCTTTATCTCGAAGCGGAGGTGCATTCTAACGAGTTAATTTGAAGAGTCAAACACTTTTCAAATTTATTTTCTTAAGAAGCTTTTACCTCTTTAACACTGCTGAAGCCTTATGCCGTCTGCCGTGTCAGTGGATGCGCATTATAGGGAGTTGATTCTATAGCGCAAGCCCTATTTGAAAATAATTTAAAAAAACAGACTGTTCGCTGAAATTGTGGCCGAAAGGGCAAAAAAGAGAGCATTTTGCTCTCTTTTCAACCACACTTTGATAGGGAAATTTATCGATTAGATAAAAGCATACGCATCCGCAAACATACGATCACTCTTCGCATCTCTGTGTTGTGTGAAGCGCTCACGCGCGGCGCCGGCCATTTCAAAGCGCCCTGCGATATAGATATCAAACTCGGCGAGTGAGTCGAAATCATCTTCCACCGCTTGAAGGACGTTACCTACCTTTCCATGCCATTCGCCTTCTGGCGCTTCCACCACCGGAATAAAGTGTACATGGCGATGTTGCTCTGCAATGGCTGCTAACTCTTGTTGAGCATACAGCTGACTTTGATCTCGCGCTCCCCAATAAAGATAGATGTCATTCTCTAAAGATTGGGACAAGCAATGATCGAGAATGGAGCGTACATAACTGAAGCCGGTTCCTCCAGCAATCAATAATAGTGGTCGCTCGCTATTTTGTTGTAGCCAAGCATCGCCGTGTGGTGCATCTATGGTGATGTCGCTTTGGGTTTGCAGCGCGTGTTGCATCATTTCCACCACTTCAAGGGCGTAAGCGTTGTGTTCCGCTGCGCCGATATGAAGTTCAAGTTCCCCTTCATGGCGGCACGGGCTACTGGCAATAGAAAAAGGGCGATTATCTTTCTCACCCATCACCACAGTAAGGTATTGGCCAGCTTTGAACGCAACCGGCTGTTGTGGATGAAGCAAAATTTGAAATGTATTCGCAGCTAACGGCTGAATAGACTTTACTTTACATTGGATTGTCATGGTATTCCTCTAACTCACTCCTCTAGAGTAAGTTCTAAATGGCTCGTTGCGAGAGCCTGACAAGCGAATATCCACCCTTCTTGCTGCTCTTTCTCTGTCAGCATAGGTTCTAATTGATACTTCACTGTTCCATTTATTATCCGGCACAAACAGGCTGCGCATGCACCGACCTGACAACGGTGTGGGAAAGGTAATTGATTGTTGAGCGCCCCTTCCAGCACCGTTTCTCCCTCTTGCACGTCAAACGCGATTGCCCCTGGGTGCAAGATGACTTGATACGTCATAGGATACCTAACTCGGGCCAAATAGCATCGATTTTTGCCACTAAGTCCGGATCTTTCTTGATAGGCGTGCCCCACTCGCGCGTCACTTCAAGCCCTTCGATTTTATTGGTGGCATCAAGCACTAAGCATGACGATTGATTATCTGTCGCTGCAATACGTAGGCTGTCGCGCGATGGATCCATACGTGTTGTGACCGCCCAGATAACGTCGTTCCAGTCTTGAGCATCGACATCATCATCACAAAGAATAATGAACTTAGGTCGCGTGTGCTGCGCTAACCACTGATGGGTGTGGTGTCCGAGTAACGCTGATTCTCCAGCCTGCTGCTTATTCATCGTCACAATGACCACGCCATCACCGTGAGCGGTTTCTGGAATGTGTATCGTTCGGACGTTGTCATTCTGAGCAATAAATTGACGGATGGCATCCTGTGATAGCCTAGCGCTGACGGGCAACTCAGCTCGACCCACACGTTCTGCATCCCACTTCACTGTCGCATCGAGACCCATCTTGGAACCTAGACCCACGACTGGCGATGCAAAATCAAGGGAATCGATCGGGGTATCTTCAATGAATAAACTATCACGCAGCGGATCGACATGCTGGCTCATCGCCGCGACGACACTGCCCCAATCGCGGGCATCGACAGATTCATCGCACACGATGACAAACTTGGTATACATGAACTGGCGCAAGAAAGACCACACACCCATCATGACGCGCTTCGCGTGGCCCGGGTACTGTTTCTTCATCGTCACCACCGCCATGCGATACGAACACCCCTCCGGCGGTAGGTAAAAATCTTCAATCTCCGGGAACTGCTTTTGCAAAATCGGCACAAACACTTCATTCAATGCCACCCCAAGCACTGCGGGCTCATCGGGCGGGCGGCCAGTGTAGGTACTGTGATAAATGGGATTTTGACGCATTGTAATGTGCGTCACGGTGAACACATGATGCTGCTCTTTTTCGTTGTAATACCCGGTGTGATCACCGTATGGACCTTCATCGGCAAACTCATTTGGGTCAATGTATCCTTCCAATACGATCTCTGCACTCGCAGGAACATCGAGATCGTTACTCACCGATTTCACCACTTCGGTTTTGCTGCCCCGCAATAGACCGGCAAAAGCATACTCAGACAAGGTATCTGGTACCGGCGTAACGGCGCCAAGTATGGTGGCAGGGTCCGCACCAAAGGCGACAGAGACTGGGAACGGTTTACCTGGATGCGTCTCCATCCAATCACGTAGGTCAAGTGCGCCACCACGATGCGCGAGCCAGCGCATGATCACCTTGTTTTTGGCAATTTTTTGCTGACGATAAATCCCGAGGTTTTGTCGTTTTTGCTTGGTGCCACGCGTAACCGTCAATCCCCAGGTGAGCAGCGGCGCCACGTCTTCTTGCCAACAACTCATCACGGGGACTTTATCGAGATCGACCTGCTCACCTTGCCAAACGATCTCCTGACACGGTGCGCGGCGCAAGCGTTTCGCTGGCATGTTCAGGACTTGCCGAAAGACAGGTAATTTTTCGAGCGCGTCTTTAAACCCTCTAGGGGGCTCGGGTTCTTTCAGGTAGGCAAGCAGTTTACCCACTTCCCGCAACTCTTTGACTTCCTGACGCCCCATGCCAATCGCGACACGTTCTGGCGTACCAAACAGGTTGGTAAGGACAGGCATGGAGTAACCGATGGGGTTTTCAAACAACAGAGCAGGACCACCCGCACGCAGTGTTCGGTCACTGATCTCTGTCATTTCATAAGCGGGGTCAACCGGGTGAGTAATGCGCTTAAGCTTCCCCTTTTGCTCGAGGAAGTCGATAAAGTCTCTTAAATCCTTAAAACTCATGGGCTTTTGCTGGCTGATTAATATCGCATCAGTATATCAAAAACCTCGCCCGTCCGATCCCCCTTTTTGTGCAGGGTCTTATTGGGTTAACACACTCAAAATGGCATGACTGCGTACGGTTTGGTTGTTCTTGGCTAACTCTTCAAGCCAGCTTCGATAACCTTGATTGGCGAGCGCGCTTGCCACCATTGACGCCTCTTCACGAATGGCCATTTTGGCGATAAGAAATTCCTTCACCTCTGGTGACATCGGTTTAATGCGCGTTAACGCCTCAATCGCCGATGCTTTCAAGGCAGGGTTCGTAGATGCACGCATGATTTGCTGCATAGCAAACTCGTCGCCCACATCAGCGAGCCTCGCCAACTCTTGCTGACTATTAAAGTCCGCTTTGGTTAACCAGATCAGTTTGTAAACACCTGGGTCTTCACTCACTTGCGCCAAGCGCACCATGACTGCCGATGAAGGAAGCCAACTGGTGACCGTTTGCTCTGTGAGCTGCGCCGCCAATGCCAAAACCGCTTGCTGAGACAGGGTATCTAGCTCGCGGATAAACAAGGACTCTCTCATTTGCACCTGATAATCGCTGCCCGATAACCACTGTTTCAGATTCAGCTCCTGGCGCTCTGCCGCTAGCACAAATTCCAATGCCGATTGGCCCTGCTTCCACTGTTTTAGCAGACGACTCGCAATCGCAGGATAATTAAACGCGGGGGTTGAAAACTCATAACCATCGCCGACCTCCAAGACTTGATAAGTGGGTACGCGACGTTTTTGCTGCTCAACAAACAAAGCCATTTTCGACGTGAGCGCTAACTCTTGATCTTCAAACTTTTTCAATAATAGATAACGCGCCACTTCCTGCTGCGGGAGTGACAAACGATCTAACGCAAATTTGAGTGTGTCGATATTGTCTTCGATGGCGTATTGCAGCAGCTCAGCCACTTTCAGTTCAATGTGCTCATCGGCGAGCAACGCTTGCGCTCTTTCCGGCTCCATGGGTGTTGCCGAGACGGGGTGAGCCACCAGTAGAGATGCCGAGAGGAGAAGTGACGACAACATTCCTTGTTGCATGTTAACCTCCTTGTAACATTTCACTTATTGTGGATAGGAATAGCGGAGAATGCAAATAAAAACGCCACCCGGGTTGGGTGGCGTTCATTCATTCAAACTTGCTCATTACTGTCTGCGCATGGCATCGAAGAATTCATCATTGGTCTTGGTCATGGCCAATTTATCAATGAGGAATTCCATCGCATCGGTTTCACCCATTGGGTGTACGATTTTGCGTAGGATCCACATTTTTTGCAGCTCTTCGTTTTTCGTCAGTAGCTCTTCACGACGAGTACCAGAGCGGTTGAAATCGATAGCAGGGAAGACGCGCTTCTCGGCAATCTTACGGTTCAGGTGAATTTCCATGTTACCTGTACCTTTAAATTCTTCGTAGATGACTTCATCCATCTTAGAACCGGTATCGACCAGTGCTGTCGCTAGAATCGTTAAGCTGCCACCTTCTTCGACGTTACGTGCCGCACCGAAGAAACGCTTGGGACGGTGTAGTGCGTTTGCATCGACACCACCCGTTAGAACCTTACCCGATGAGGGCACAACGGTGTTGTAGGCGCGCGCGAGACGCGTAATCGAATCAAGTAGGATCACCACGTCCTTCTTGTGTTCAACCAGACGTTTCGCTTTCTCGATCACCATTTCTGCTACTTGTACGTGACGAGACGCTGGCTCATCAAACGTCGATGCAACCACTTCACCTTTGACTAGGCGTTGCATCTCTGTCACTTCCTCTGGACGTTCGTCGATAAGAAGGACCATCAGCACACACTCAGGGTGGTTGTAGGTGATGCTCTGAGCGATGTTTTGCAGCAGCATGGTTTTACCCGCTTTTGGCGGAGCAACAATCAGACCACGTTGACCTTTACCAATCGGTGACGCGAGATCCAAAACACGTGCCGTAATATCTTCCGTCGAACCGTTACCACGCTCCATCACCATACGCTCATTGGCGTGCAGTGGCGTCAAGTTTTCAAATAGAATCTTGTTACGCGCGTTGTCTGGCTTATCATCATTAACCGTATTGACTTTCAACAATGCAAAGTATCGCTCCCCATCTTTTGGCGGACGAATTTTACCTGCAATTGAGTCACCCGTGCGTAAGTTGAAACGACGAATCTGACTCGGTGACACGTAGATGTCGTCCGGACCTGCGAGGTAAGAGCTGTCTGCGCTGCGCAGGAAACCGAAACCGTCTTGCAGTATTTCCAGAACCCCGTCGCCGAAAATATCTTCACCGCTTTTAGCATGCGCTTTCAAGATAGCGAAGATGATGTCTTGTTTTCTTAGGCGAGCTAGGTTTTCAAGGCCCAAGCTTTCGCCAAGTTTGACAAGATCAGACACAGGTCTGTTCTTCAGTTCAGTTAGATTCATGGTGGTGGATACTTGTTTAGTCAAAATAAGGATCTGTTATTTAGTTAGATGAATTTGGTCAGAGGATCGACCAAAGAAGAGAACTTGTTTAATTAACGTGCGATAAATTAGCACTAAATACTAGACTAGTCTAGATTTTGTTGGCCTTCAAAAACAAAACCGTGCATCGGTTAAAATGCACGGTCTTAGCTCGGTGGACTTATAGGTTGGCGTCCAAAAACTCTTTCAGTTGAGTCTTAGACAGCGCGCCCACTTTGGTCGCTGCGACGTTACCATCTTTGAACAGAAGTAACGTTGGAATACCACGGATACCAAACTTAGGCGGTGTGCCTGCGTTCTGGTCGATGTTCAGTTTACCGATAGTGAGTTTGCCTTCGTACTCGTCTGCGATTTCGTCCAGAATCGGCGCGATCATTTTACATGGCCCGCACCATTCTGCCCAAAAATCCACAAGAACCGGGCCTGCAGCATTGATTACATCAGCATCAAAACCATCATCAGTTAGCTGCAAAATTTTATCACTCATCTTCCACTCCAATGTGTTTTTTCTGAACTGGTTGGATGATAACCAGTATTTAGATGCCCTATTGGAATGTATTTACTTTCGTATTGCAAGCTTAAGCTGATATTCTATAGCAATGAAAAAGACGCATATCACAGAGCAAAAGTTCGCCGATTTGGGTTTACACCCCCAAGTTACTGAAGGATTGGAGAAAAAAGGGTTCGAGTTTTGTACCCCTATCCAAGCCTTGGCGTTGCCGGTACTGCTCACCGGCCAAGACATCGCAGGACAAGCTCAAACAGGGACAGGTAAAACCCTGGCTTTCTTGACTGCTACTTTTAACCATTTGTTAACCACGCCTGAGCATGACGGCCGCAAACCGACACAGCCGCGTGCCATCATTATGGCGCCGACTCGTGAGCTGGCGATCCAGATCTATAATGATGCGGCGCCATTGGTCGAAAGCACAGGGATCAAAACCGCCCTTGCCTACGGTGGCGAAAGCTACGACAAACAACTTGCGAAACTTGAGCAAGGTGTGGACGTACTGATCGGCACCACAGGTCGTATCATCGACTTCTATAAGCAGCGTGTGTTTAACCTCAACAATATCCAAGCTGTGGTATTAGATGAAGCAGATCGCATGTTCGATCTTGGCTTTATTAAAGACATTCGTTTCCTCTTCCGCCGCATGCCAGAGCCAAAAGAGCGTTTGAACATGCTGTTTTCTGCCACGCTGTCATACCGCGTGCAAGAACTCGCTTTTGAACACATGCACAACCCAGAGCATGTCGTGGTCGAGCCGGAACAAAAAACCGGTCACCGTATAAAAGAAGAACTGTTCTACCCTTCGAACGAACATAAAATGGCGCTGCTGCAAACTCTGATTGAAGAAGAGTGGCCAGACCGTGCTATCGTGTTTGCCAACACCAAGCACAAGTGTGAATCCGTATGGGGACATCTGGCCGCTGACGGTCATCGTGTCGGCCTACTTACTGGCGATGTTCCGCAGAAGAAGCGCGAGAAGATTCTTGAGCAATTCACCAAAGGTGACGTTGATATTCTGGTTGCTACCGATGTCGCGGCGCGCGGTTTACACATTCCGCAAGTCACGCACGTCTTTAACTACGATTTGCCTGATGATTGTGAAGATTATGTCCACCGTATCGGTCGTACTGGTCGTGCGGGCGCAAGCGGTCACTCTATTAGCTTCGCTTGTGAAGATTACGCGATCAATTTGCCTGCTATTGAAGAGTACATTGAGCACACGATCCCACAATCGGATTACGACGCGAGCGCTTTGATTCAAGACCTGCCAGCACCGATTCGCATGCGCAGCAACAAACCTCAGCAACGTCGCACAAACACCGGTGGCTCTCGAAACAATAACCGCCGTAACAACAACCGCTCTCGTTCACGTCAGCAAAAGGATTCTTAAGTCGTCTATGAGTCAAGCCGCCTCCTCTCCGCTCTACGCTGCCATCGACCTCGGGTCGAACAGTTTTCACATGCTCGTTGTGCGTCATATCGATGGCAGCGTTCAAACCATGGCTAAAATCAAGCGCAAAGTGCGCCTTGCCGCTGGCCTAGACGAAAACAATGCTCTGAGCCTAGACGCCATGCAGCGCGGATGGGACTGCTTGCGCTTGTTTGCAGAGCGATTGCAAGACATTGAACCGGATAATATCCGCATCGTCGGCACCGCGACCTTAAGAACGGCCACCAACGCCGAGCAATTTCTTGCCAAAGCCAATGAAATCTTAGGTCACACGATCGAGGTCATCAGTGGTGAGGAAGAAGCGGCCACTATTTATAAAGGCGTTGCGCACACCTCCGGTGGTAGCGGACGTCGTTTGGTGGTCGATATTGGTGGCGCCAGCACTGAACTGATTATCGGTGAAGGGTTTGAAGCCAAAGCGCTCACCAGTTTAAAAATGGGCTGCGTGACCTGGCTTGAGAAGCACTTTAAAGATAGACAGTTGACAGCCAGTAACTTTGACAACGCCATTTCGGCGGCCAAGCAGACGCTGCATCCCATCTTGGAGCAATACCGCGCGCTGGGTTGGGATGTGTGTGTCGGCGCGTCAGGCACGGTGCAAGCTTTGCAAGAGATCATGTTAGCGCAAGGGATGGATGAGGTGATCACCCACCCGAAGCTCAAGCGCTTACAAAAGCAAGCCATGCGCGCTGACCACCTCGAAGAGCTGGATATCGAAGGGCTCACTTTCGAACGTGCGCTGGTATTTCCGAGCGGCTTGTCGATTCTCATTGCGATTTTCGAGTTGTTAGAGATCGAGGCAATGACACTGGCCGGCGGCGCACTGCGCGAAGGCTTGGTGTACGAAATGGTCGATGAACTTAAGCAAGACGACATACGTGCGCGCACCATTGCCAGTGTCCAAACGCGATACCAATTGGATGTCGCCTACGGTGAACAAGTTGCGCAGCAAGCCAATACCTTACTCACTCAATGCGAGCAAGGCTGGATTGCGGAAGACCAAGGGGTGGTGCTACTCGATACCGCCGCTAAGCTGCATGAAATTGGCCTGACGATCGACTTTAAAAAAGGCGGGGAGCACGGAGCGTATCTCCTTCAGCATCTCGATTTGCCAGGCTTTACCCGTGCGCAGAAGCATCTGTTGGGTGAGCTCACTCGTCGCTATCGTGAACAGCTCACCTCACTGCCTGAGCAGCACGCGCTCTCTGGCACCAGTGCCAAGCGTGTGCTACGTCTACTTAGACTGGCCGTGCTGTTAACCCATCGCCGTAATCCACAACTTGCGCCAGATGTGGTGTTAACCACTGACGGTGATAAGCTGACGCTGACCTTGGACCCACTCTGGTTAGAGCAAAACCCTCTCACCAGTGCGGAGCTTGAAATTGAAGCGAACCGCCAGAGTGATATTGGCTGGCCTTTAGTGATCACCACCCGCGCAGTGGCGGCCGTCTAAATCACGTCGCACAGCAGCACAGAGATCAAAGTAACGCAGAGATCAAAAAACCCGAGACGTTCTCGCCTCGGGTTTTCTTTTATCCGCAGATCGATGTCTCTCATCAGAACCATCGATACCATGCCAAATGCTAGTTAGCACCCACCACTTTAAAGTCTGGGTTCACGGCGGTCAGCTTCTTAACCAAGTAGTTCAGTAGCACCCCATACATAGGCACGAACAAGCCAAGACTGATAACCAGTTTAAAGCCGTAGTCCACCAGCGCGATTTCCGTCCAATGCTCAGCCATAAACGGATCTGGGCTTTGGTAAAACGCAATCGCAAAAAAGGCGATGGTATCAAGTGCGTTGCCAAACAAGGTCGAGCAAGTCGGCGCCACCCACCACTGCTTCAACTGGCGTAGACGATTGAACACGTGTACATCGAGGATTTGTCCAAGTAGGTAGGCCATGAAGCTGGCGACTGCGATACGTGCAACAAACAGATTGAACTCGCCAAGCTGAGCGATGCCTTGAAACTGCCCCTCGAAAAAGAGGACAGACAACGCATAAGAAACCGCTAAGGCCGGCAGCATCACCAAGAAGATGATTCTACGTGCCAATGCCGCGCCAAAGACACGGACGGTGAGATCCGTGGCGAGAAAAATAAAAGGAAAGGTGAACGCGCCCCAAGTGGTATGAAAACCCATAACCGTAAAGGGCAACTGCACGAGATAATTGCTCGATGCAATGATAACTAAATGGAACAGAACTAACAGAAAAAGGGCTTTGCGCTGCTGCGCAGGAGTAAAGTGATTCATGCGATACCTTTTTAGTTTGGTTTGGGGGTGAGGGAACCCAAATTGAACCTCTTCATCATGAAGTGGCTCAGACCAACAATGTCTATACTCAATAATGGCACCCTGCCATTATCACGGCCGGCGATTATACATTAACCAACCCGCGCCGCAAGCGCCCAACCAAAGGCAATCGTTCACGTACCGATTTCGGCGACGCATCAGCCACTTCAGCGCACATGACTATTCGTTAGTAGGCAGGAAGTTAAAAAACTGGCGGTTAAAAACCACGTTCAAACAGCGCAGCTAAAAAATCACACTCCGGCTGAGATTGCTCGACCATCAAGGATTCTAGCCAGACACTTTCACTGTAGTGCTCCGCTCTGAGCACCAACTGGCAGCCTTCAAAATCAATCAACCAAGTGTGGATGTCTGCATCCCACTGTTTCTCTATTACCTTGGCCGACAGTAGGCCAACCAAACGCTCGGCCAATTCTGGAAAGGTGTCAAAATCAAATCGAGGCGTACGCAAAATCAATCGCCCCTGATCCGCTTGATAGTCAATCAAGCCAAACTCGCTGTGCTCATTAGCCATGGTGCGTCAAATGCTCCTGAATCAAATCAAGGAAAGGATCGGCATATTTCTCCAGCTTGCGCTGACCAACGCCATTCACTGCCAGCATCTCGCCGTAAGAGGTTGGCAAGATCTCCGCCATATCCATCAAGGTCGCATCACTGAAAACAACGTAAGGTGGCAAGCCATCTTCATCAGCAATCGACTTTCTTAGTTTACGCAGCTTAGCAAACAGCTTCTTATCGTAGTGTTTATTCGCCAGCTTATCCGAACGTGCAGCACGCGCCGCGGTATCTAACCGAGGGACGGCCAGTTCCAATGTGCGCTCACCTTTGAGTAGTGGGCGCGCTTCTTCGGTTAATTGCAGCGTCGAGTTGCGTGTGATGTTTTGGCTTAACAGTCCTTTATGGATCAACTGGCGGAAAATACTCACCCAGTAGTCGTGACTATTCTCGCGCCCAAGTCCATACGTCGAGAGTTGGTCATGGCCGTTTTCTCGAATACGAATGTTTTGCATGCCGCGCAGCACTTCCACCACATAACCAATACCAAAGCTTTGATTGACCCGGTAAACACAAGAGAGCGCCTTTTGCGCTTGTTCAGTGGCATCGAAATGTTTTGGCGGATCGAGGCAGATATCGCAGTTGCCGCAAGGCTCTTGTCGATACTCACCAAAATAGTTAAGCAGTACTTGGCGGCGACAGGTTTGCGCCTGTGCAAACGCACTCATGGCGTTCAGTTTGTGCGCTTCGACTTGCTTTTGCGGCCCCTCTTCTTTTTCATCGAGCATGCGACGCAGCCAGCCGATGTCAGCGGGGTCATAGAGCATCATGGCCTCTGCTGGTAAGCCGTCTCGACCTGCACGGCCAGTTTCTTGATAGTAGGACTCAATATTGCGCGGAATATCAAAGTGGACCACAAAGCGCACATTAGGCTTATTGATCCCCATGCCAAACGCGACCGTGGCGACGACTATTTGAATATCATCGCGCTGAAAGGCCTCTTGTACATAGGCGCGCTCGTCGGCGTCTAACCCTGCGTGATAACTGGCGGCACGCAGCCCGTTATTGCACAGTTTTTCGGTCACCATCTCGACCTTTTTACGGCTACCACAATAGATGATGCCGCATTGACCGCGTTGCTCATCCAAAAAGCGCACGATTTGTGAGACCGGCTTGTGCTTTTCCACTAGCGTGTAGCGAATATTCGGTCGATCAAAACTGCCCAAATAGATGTGTGGCTCGTTCAGTTGTAAACGGTGAGTAATATCGCTGCGCGTCGCTTCATCAGCGGTTGCCGTTAACGCCATCACAGGAACCTGTGGAAACCATTGCTTCAACTGACCTAGCGCGGCGTATTCCGGGCGAAAGTCGTGTCCCCACTGGGAAATACAGTGCGCTTCATCCACGGCAATCATCGCCAGCGGCAAGTTCTCTAACCGCTCGACAAAATCACGCATCAACACACGTTCCGGCGAGACATAGACCAGCTTAAGCGCCCCAGAGTGCATGCGATTGTAGACAGAGGTAAGCGCCTCTCTCGCCATCGTCGAGTTAATACACTCAGCGGCGACGCCATTGGCTTTCAACTGATCCACTTGGTCTTTCATCAAGGAAATCAAAGGCGATATGACTAAGGTCAGCCCCTCTTTGAGCAGCGCCGGCACTTGATAGCACAGTGACTTACCGCCGCCTGTTGGCATAATGACTAAGCTGTCTTGACCGTCTAGCGCGGTATCAATCGCGTCACGTTGACCTTCTCGAAATTCGTGGTAACCAAACACCTTTTCCAAGACGCTCTGAGCGGTTTCGATAGAATCAGGTTGCTGCGCGATCAGTGTGGCTGTCATTACGCTCTCTGTTGGGATAAGTGGGGTGGAAAAATCGAGCGCTTATTGTAGTTGGGAATAGCGGTGAATAAAACTGCAAAGTGCTAGGTGATTCTCAATCCTATTCGTATACTACTCGTTTGATTTCATAATTCTGTGTTGAGAATCATCCAATGACAACCGACGAACAGCAACGCGCGCGGCAAGGTGTCCTCCTTGCGATTGGTGCCTACACCATGTGGGGAATCGCGCCAATTTACTTTAAGACCATTAGCGAGGTCTCTGCGCTTGAGATTTTAAGTCACCGTGTTGTCTGGTCTTTTTTCCTGTTAGCGCTACTGATTCATCTCAGCCGAGGTTGGAAGACCGTACGCGACGTGCTGACATCCAAAAAGAAAATGACCTACCTCGTCACCACGGCGACCTTGGTTGGGGCCAACTGGTTGATTTTCATCTGGGCGGTGAACGCCAATCATATGCTGGATGCCAGTCTTGGCTACTACATCAACCCGTTAATTAATGTGGTGCTCGGCATGCTGTTTCTCGGTGAGCGCCTGCGAAAATTGCAGTGGTTTGCTGTCGTACTTGCCGCCTGTGGTGTATTGGTCCAGTTGGTTGCGTTTGGCTCGGTACCTATTGTCGCCATCGCGCTGGCGATGAGCTTTGGGTTTTATGGCTTGCTGCGTAAAAAAGTCAGCTTAGATGCGCAAACGGGATTGTTTATCGAGACCTTGGTGATGCTGCCTGCCGCTGCGATCTATCTTATCGGGATTGCCGACTCCGCCACCTCGAACCTGAGCCAGAATCCCTTAGATCTCAATCTGCTCCTTGTTGCTGCGGGTGTCATCACTACCCTACCGCTGCTCTGCTTTACGGGCGCCGCGACACGATTAAAGCTCTCAACGCTGGGTTTTTTCCAATACATAGGCCCAAGCCTGATGTTTATGCTCGCCGTGCTTGTCTATGGTGAAGCCTTTACGCCAGACAAAGCCATCACCTTTGCCTTTATTTGGGGTGCACTGGTCGTATTTAGCTTCGACGGTTTAAAAACCAACCGCCAAAGCCGCCGCGCCGCCAAACTGTTAAACACGAAACAAGCCTAACGTTACCGACATGAATGAGATCACTTTACTTGCCACTCTAGCGACGGTTCATTTCATTGCCTTAATGAGCCCGGGCCCCGACTTTGCGCTTGTGGTGCAAAATGCCACCCGTTACGGGCGCCAGACCGGATTTTTTATCGCGCTGGGCCTCTCTTTCGGCATTCTCTTGCACTCGCTGCTCAGCCTGACTGGGGTGAGCTATTTGGTGCATCAGCAGCCAACCCTGTTTTCGCTCGTGCAACTTGCCGGCGGTAGCTACCTCTTATACCTCGGCGTAGGCGCGCTAAAGGGGACATGGGCGCGCATTCAATCCTCGCAGACCGCAGCGCAAGATGATGCCTCCTCTGAACAAGCACTCTTGGTCAACAAGCGTCACGCCTTTTCTAAAGGCTTTGCGACCAATATTCTCAACCCCAAAGCGTTGGTCTTTTTTGTCAGTTTGATGTCCAGCCTGGTGCCCGCCAGTATGTCGCTAGGCGGCAAAAGCGCTGCACTGTTGATTTTATGGGGCCTATCGCTCGCTTGGTTCTCTTTCTTGGCCTGGATGCTGTCAACGCAGCGTATGCAGCGCAAACTGAAATCATTGAGCCTCTACATCGACGCATTATGCGGTCTGATGTTCAGCGGCATCGGCCTTGGCATTTTATGGCAATCAACTAACGCCATCGCCATGCTCTTTTAGCTCTGCTCAGAATAACCACTCATAAAAAATGGCCATAACGGCCATTTTTTGTTTATTTATTCACTTCTAACGCATCTTAGGGCAAAAATTTGCGCTCGATCACAATCGGTTTCTCGTCAATGATCGGCGATCGTCCAGGCATCTTGTGCGAGATCTCTCACAAGCGAGTGAGTCAAACTCTCTTTTTGTCTAAGAAAATTATCAATTAAAAATCATAACTCATTGTTTTAACTTGTTATGTGTGAAATTTCGTCAATTTTTTTTGCCTCTTATCGTTTTTCTGACGTTGCTGAACTTCGCCAAAGTCTTAATATGAACTCTGTCGGAAGGATGCTGACACGGAACAGGAAATCACCACGGATTCGGTGGTCTTCAGGATGAAGATACGGTTGCTTAGGATGAGTAATCGGCACGGAAAGCAAATTGGACATTGAACGGACGCAATAGTAGCTAGGATGGTTACTACTAAGGATGGGAAATGGACACCTCTGGACGAGGCATGGAACGATCATCAGGATGATGAAAGGGACACCGCTCAGGGAACAAGCGAAGTGAACTAACGAGGAACGTTAGTAGACCAGGATAGGGTCAAGGACACCGCTAGGATGGCGATGAAAGGACTACGCTGAAGGACGTCAGCATACTATCAAGGATTTGATGCATGGAGCACTTTTAGTAGCCGGATTGCTGCGAGTAAGACTATAACCCCGATGGGCGCAAGCCCTCGGGGTTTTTCTTTGTGTGAAGAAAGTGATTAGGTTCTCGTGCCTAGTTCCTAGAGGGGTACTCGGGGAGTATGTCTAGGAACTTAGGGTCGATGGGGCAGATTAGAGCTTTTCGAGTTTCGCGTACGCGGTAACGAGCCACTTGATCCCTTCACCATTAAAGGCAACCTGAACGCGACTTTGCGGGCCACTGCCTTCAAAATTGATGATGGTCCCCTCACCAAATTTAGGGTGCATCACTCGCGAGCCAAGGCTAAAGCCGGTTTCATTGAAGTTCTCTTTGACCGCCGTTTGGCTAAAGCGACCACTGCTGGTCGGGCGACTGACCTGCGCTTTCATTCGCACTTCGTCCAAACAATTTTCGGGTAACTCACGAATAAAGCGCGACGGTTTGTGGTACTTGTCTTGACCGTATAACCGGCGCATTTCGGCGTAAGTAATGTAGAGTTTTTGCATCGCACGAGTCATGCCGACGTAACACAGACGACGCTCTTCTTCGAGTCGCCCTGCTTCCTCTGCAGACATCTGGCTTGGGAACATCCCCTCTTCGACACCGACCATAAACACCAGCGGAAACTCCAACCCTTTGGCGCTGTGCAGCGTCATTAATTGCACCGCATCGTCAAACTCATCCGCTTGCCCTTCGCCCGCTTCGAGTGCAGCGTGGGTCAAAAATGCCGTTAACAGCGTCATCTCATCCGCTTCTTCTGGCTTTTCAAATTGACGAGTTGCAGTGACCAGCTCCTCCAAGTTCTCTATGCGTGCCTTGGACTTCTCACCTTTCTCCTGTTCGTACATGGCGTACAAACCGGAGTATTTGATCACATGGTCGGTTTGCTCATGTAACGGCATCTCTAGGGTGTCATCTTCCAGCGCATTCACCAACTCCACAAAGCGGCTTAAGGCACCAGCAGCGCGGCCAGCAAGGACTTTATCTTCCAGTAAACGCACGCTCGCTTCCCACATGGTGCAGCCTTGATCGCGGGCAGCAAAACGGATGGTTTCCAGGGTTTTATCACCAAGGCCACGGGTAGGCGTGTTCACCACTCGCTCAAACGCCGCATCATCATTGCGGTTGGCCATTAATCGTAAGTAACTCAAGGCATCTTTGATTTCTTGGCGCTCGAAGAAGCGCATGCCGCCGTAGATGCGATATGCGAGCCCAGCTTGAATCAAGGCTTCTTCCAGAACACGTGACTGGGCGTTGTTGCGGTAAAGCATCGCGGCATCCACCAGCGCCCCGCCGTTCTCTTGCCACTCTTTAATTTTGTTGACCGCAAAACGCGCTTCATCAAGCTCGTTGTACGCCGAGTAGACAGAAATAGGTTCGCCTTCACTGCCCTCCGTCCACAGCTCTTTGCCCATACGCTCAGTGTTGTTGGCGATCAGCGCGTTGGACGCCTGCAAAATGGTTTTGGTTGAGCGGTAGTTCTGCTCAAGACGAATGGTATTGACGCTTGGAAACTCTTGGGTGAACTTTTCAATGTTCTCGATTTTCGCCCCGCGCCAACCGTAGATGGACTGATCGTCATCGCCGACGATCATCACGTGCGAATCTGGGCCAGCCATCATTCGCAGCCAAGCGTATTGAATGTTGTTGGTGTCTTGAAACTCATCGACCAGAATATGCTTAAAGCGCGCTTGGTAATGCTCGCGGATGTGCTTCTTATCACGCAATAGCTCATGGGCACGCAGCAAAATTTCAGCAAAATCGACCAAGCCGGCGCGATCGCACGACTCTTGGTAAGCTCGATAAATTTGCAGATAGGTTTGGGTAATGGGATCGTGGTAAGCATCGATGTGCGCCGGTCTCAGGCCTTCATCTTTTTTACCGTTGATCCACCAAGCCACCTGACGCGGTGGCCACTGTTTTTCATCCAGATTTTGCGCTTTGATTAATCGGCGCAATAGGCGCTGCTGATCATCACTGTCGATGATTTGAAAATCTTCGGGCAGTTTGGCATCTAGGTAGTGTGCGCGCAAAATGCGGTGGCAAATCCCATGAAACGTGCCGTTCCACATTCCCGAGGCGCTGCCCATCATCAACTCTTCAATTCGGCCACGCATCTCCGCCGCGGCTTTGTTGGTGAAGGTCACCGACATGATCGAAAACGGCGACGCTTGCTCCACAGACATCAACCACGCAATTCGGTGGACCAGCACGCGGGTTTTACCACTTCCGGCGCCAGCCAGCACAAGCAGGTTTTCTAAAGGAGCGGCAACAGCCTCGCGCTGTTTGTCGTTGAGACCGTCGAGAAGTAAAGAAGGATCCATGGGGGACTCGGCTACTGGTTATCTATACATGAAAAATGATTATAACCTAAACAGCCTTGCCATTTCAGAAGAAAAACTAGAAAAAGCACGATGAAAAACAGGAGGCGCTTGGCCTCCTGTTTCCCGTATAATGCAGCGTTGTGATGCGACCGTGTTATGCGGCAATCCCTGCGTGACGCAACAAGGCATCAATCTCTGGCTCACGGCCTCTGAAGCGCTTAAACAGCTCCATCGGCTCTTCACTGCCGCCCATCTCTAAGATGTGATTCAAGAAGCTCTGACCCGTTTGCGGGTTAAAGATCCCCTCTTCTTCAAACTTCGAGAACGCATCGGATGACAGCACTTCGGCCCACAAGTAGCTGTAGTATCCCGCGCTGTATCCACCTGCGAAGATATGACTAAAGCTGTGTGAGAAGCGGTTCCACTCTAAGCTTGGTAGTACCGCGACTTTCGCTTTGACCTGTGCCAGGGTTTCAAGAACACGTGGACCAACCTCTGGGTCGAATTCAGTGTGCAAAGTGAAGTCAAACAGACCAAACTCTAGCTGGCGAAGAATGAACATCGCGGACTGGAAGTTTTTCGCGGCCAGCATTTTGTCGAGCATGGCTTTGGGTAAAGGTTCGCCGGTTTCGTAGTGACCAGAAATGAAGGCCAGTGCCTCCTCTTCCCAGCACCAGTTTTCCAGGAATTGACTCGGCAGTTCCACCGCATCCCAAGGCACACCGTTGATGCCCGACACCGAACCGGTGTCCACTTGAGTCAACATATGATGGATACCGTGACCAAACTCATGGAACAAGGTCACCACTTCATCATGGGTAAACAGCGCTGGCTTATCGCCCACCGGACGATTGAAGTTACAGGTCAAGTAGGCCACTGGGGTTTGCAGCTCACCGTTAGCGTTGATGCGGCGCACACGGCACTCATCCATCCACGCACCGCCGCGTTTGTGTTCACGGGCGTACAAATCGAGATAGAAGCTGCCACGTAAGGTGTCATTGGCATCGAAAATATCAAAGAAGCGCACCGACTCATGCCAAGTTTCCACGCCTTGGCGCTCCTCAACACGCATACCAAAGACACGCTTGAGCACTTCAAACAGACCACTGACCGCTTTGGATTCAGGGAAGTACGGACGCAGCTCTTCATCTGAGATTTGGAACAGGTGCTGTTTCTGTTTTTCGCTGTAGTAAGCGATGTCCCATAAGTTGAGCTCTTCAACGCCAAATTCTTGCTGAGCAAACTGGCGCAACTCTTCCACTTCACGCTCACCTTGTGGTTTCGCTTTCGCGGCTAAGTCATTGAGGAAGCCAAGTACTTGCTCAGGGCTCTGCGCCATTTTCGTTGCAAGCGACTTTTCACTGTAGTTATTGAAACCCAGCATACGCGCCACTTCATAGCGCAGTTTGAGCAGCTCACTGATGATCTCGCTGTTGTCCCACTCTCCCGCTTTCGGGCCGCGATCAGACGCGCGCGTCACGTAGGCTTCATACATCTCTTGGCGTAGCGCTTGGTTGTCACAGTAGGTCATCACTGGCAGGTAGGAAGGAATGTCGAGGGTGAGCAGATAACCGTCCAACTCTTTCGCTTGCGCAGCGGCTTTCGCGGCGGCCAGCGCTGACTCTGGCATGCCTGCCAACTCAGCATCATCGGTGACGTGCTTGCTCCAACCCATGGTCGCATCTAAGACGTTGTTCGAGAACTTTGAGCCCAACTCTGACATACGCTTGCTGATCTCACCATAACGATGCTGCTGATCAGCCGGCAAACCAATACCAGACAATTCGAAATCACGCAGGCCATCGGTGATGGTTTTCTTTTGTGCTTGCGTTAGAGTCGCAAACGCTGGGCTGGCTTTGATCGCTTTGTAGGCATCAAACAGCCCTTTGTGTTGACCTACCCAAGTGCCGTATTCCGACAACAGCGGCAAGCAGCTTTCGTACGCCTCACGCAACTCATCACTGTTGACCACAGAGTTCATGTGACTCACTGGCGACCAAATGCGGCTTAAACGGTCATCCACCTCTTCAATGGGCGCAATCACGCTCTCCCAAGTCGGTGCGTCGTTGCCGGCCAGCACTTGGTCGATTTTAGCGCGGCACGCAGCAATCGCGTCTTCAACTGCTGGTTTCACATGTTCTGGTTGGATGTGAGCAAAAGGCGGCAGATCGGTAAACGTCAGCAATGGGTTAGACATAAGCATTCCTTTTTTGTTGGCAGACGAGCTGAGATGTTCGTCGGGTCTTATAGAATAGATAGTGCCCCGAGAGGACTTTTTCAATAGTCATCGACCGCTAAGTTGTTGCCAATTCTTACGATATTCGCGTGGGATAAGCACCAATCGGCAAGTCACGACTTTTTGTTTACCTAGCCAACAAAGGCACAGAGAAAGACAAGCAGCCCGGCGTCGGTGCGGTTATACTCTCCCACATCGCTTTTTGGGAAATAACTATGGCCTAGGGCCATTTAGAGAGAACCGTTTTGCTAAGCTATCGTCACAGTTTTCACGCAGGTAACCATGCCGATGTGGTTAAACACATTGTGCAAAGCCTGATCCTTAACTCGCTCAAGAACAAAGACAAACCGTTTGTGTATCACGACACGCACTCCGGTGTTGGTCGTTACGATTTGACCCACGAATGGTCAGAAAAGACGGGTGAGTACAAGCAAGGCATCGCACGGGTATGGGCACAAAGTGAGAGACCTGCGGCGATTCAGAGCTATCTTGATGCCATCACGAGCTTAAACAACGGTGAAGGACTGCGCTACTACCCTGGCTCACCACGCGTTGCCCGCGCCCACCTGCGCCCACAAGATCGCATGCTATTGACCGAACTTCACCCTAGTGACTACCCATTGCTGCAACAAGAGTTTCATCGTGATCGCCAAGTCAGCATTTTTAAAGAGGATGGTTTCCAGCGTCTCAAAGCCAGCTTGCCGCCGCAAGAGCGCCGCGGCCTAGTGCTTATCGACCCACCCTATGAGCTAGCCAAAGAATATCGCGATGTGGTTCAGGCTATAGCACAAAGTTATAAGCGCTGGGCTACCGGGATTTATGCGATTTGGTATCCTGTGGTCAACCGCTGCGACATTGAAGATATGATTGAAGGTCTAGAAGGACTCGGGATTCGTAAAATCTTGCAAATCGAGCTTGGCGTCTCTCCAGATACCAATGAGCGCGGCATGACGGCCTCTGGGATGATTGTCATCAATCCCCCTTGGACATTGGAAAGCGACATGAACGACATTTTGCCTTTCCTCAAGGAGGCTATTGCCCCCGTCACAGGCCACTGGAAAGTCGATTGGATTGTTCCTGAGTAGCCTTGGCAAAGTCAGACATTTCGCTGCGATGGATTGAGTTCAACCAGTTCATCCTCATATACATAATAATCAGCTAAAAAATTTGGAGAAAGTAATGGCGACTCATTTTGACTATATCTGTATCGGTGGTGGTTCTGGCGGCATCGCATCAGCGAACCGCGCGGCCATGTACGGTGCAAAAGTAGCCCTAATTGAAGCTCAAGACCTAGGCGGTACCTGTGTCAATGTTGGTTGTGTACCTAAGAAAGTGATGTGGCACGGCGCGCAAATCGCAGATGCGATGAACCTTTATGCCGAAGACTACGGATTTGACATCGATGTCAAAGGCTTCGATTGGAGCAAGCTGGTCGAAAGCCGCCAAGCGTATATTGGCCGCATCCACCAATCTTACGACCGCGTATTGGGCAACAACAAAGTTAACGTCATCAAGGGCTTTGCGAAATTCGTTGATGAGAAAACCGTCGAAGTGAACGGTGAGCACTACACCGCTGATCATATCCTGATTGCCGTTGGTGGTCGTCCAACCATTCCTAATATCCCAGGTGCAGAGTACGGCATCGACTCAAACGGCTTCTTCGAGCTTGCTGAGCAGCCAAAACGCGTTGCGGTGATTGGCGCTGGCTACATTGCCGTCGAGATTGCGGGTGTGCTTAACGCTCTCGGCACGGAAACTCACCTGTTTGTTCGTAAAGAGTCGCCGCTACGCAGCTTTGACCCAATGATCATCGAGACCTTGGTAGAAGTGATGGAAGCAGAAGGGCCAGCACTGCACACTCACTCCATTCCAAAAGAGGTGGTGAAAGAAGCCGATGGCAGCCTGACACTTCACCTTGAAAACGGTCATACACACAACGTTGACCAGTTGATCTGGGCTATCGGCCGTCATCCTGCCACGGACGCGATCAATCTCGCCTCAACCGGTGTTGAAACCAATGAGCGTGGCTACATCAAAGTGGATGAGTTCCAAGCGACCAACGTGCCGGGTATCTACTGTGTCGGTGACATTATGGAAGGGGGCATCGAGCTAACACCAGTGGCAGTTAAGGCTGGTCGCCAACTCTCTGAGCGTCTATTCAACGGTAAAACAAACGCCAAGATGGATTACAACCTTGTCCCGACCGTGGTGTTTAGTCACCCACCGATCGGCACCATTGGTTTAACCACCCAAGAAGCCGAAGAGAAGTACGGCAAAGAGAATGTAAAAGTGTACACTTCTGGCTTTACCGCCATGTACACCGCAGTGACTCAGCACCGTCAGCCATGCAAAATGAAACTCGTGTGTGCGGGAGAAGAAGAAACCGTAGTCGGTCTACACGGCATTGGCTTTACCGTGGACGAAATGATTCAAGGCTTCGGCGTAGCAATGAAGATGGGCGCCACCAAAGCTGACTTCGACTCTGTGGTTGCGATTCACCCAACGGGTAGCGAAGAATTTGTCACAATGAGATAAGCTACTGATATTTAATAAAAAGGACGCATCGCGTCCTTTTTTATTTCACGCACATCACATTAAGCAGAGAGGTGCCTTTTAACTGGTTGACCTTGCCACTGGCAAAAAGTCCAGTGCGTCCGCTTCCCCAGTAGGGCAAATGCATCGGCCACTTATTCGGGCCCATATGTTCAGCCGCCAATAGATTTTGCCACTCTTGCTCGCTGGCAAGACGCATTCCCAAGCGATAACAGGTTTTGTAGGCGTCCTCATAATTCATGCGATTCCACGGCAAGCCATGTTCCATATAGAACTGATCATTACCAAACATGGTGTAAGGCACCTTGTACTCTACGCCGTTAATGCTCGCGGACAGTCGGATAAGGATTTCATCTTGAGGCTCGCTATTTGCCCTCTCGACATTCGCTGACTCTGTTTTTAAGGGAATCGGCGCAGGCAGTACCGTGGTGTGTTGAGTCTGCGTTTTTGCTGTGGATTTGGGTGAGGGTTTGGCTTTTTCGACAGGCTGAGTCTTACGCTTAGCGGCGGGGGCTTTCGGCGGCGCCCCTTTGACAACTTCACGAATAAACGCTTCTTTGTAGCCGGGCTCACTTTTCACCTTCGCAAGATCTGCGCGCGCCTTGGCAAACTCATCGTACGGGCCAATTAAGCAGCGTACCCCTTTGCCTTCTGGTTTTGCCCACACATCAGTGGAAATATGCTGGTACAGCACCTTCGCTTTATCCAATGATAACGGTTGGCTGAAGACACCACACTGAATCCAAAAGCTCGATTCACTGCCCTTAGGTTTGGTGCCCCAAAGGCCATTACCGATAGGACAGGCCGCATCGAGCACTGGCAACTCGGTATTTGAGGCCTGTGTGGCATCACAGAGAAATTCTTCAGCACTGACTGAACTGGTCGACAAGGAGACAGTGAGCCACGCGGCAACACTCAAAAGCGGTAACATGGTTCGTTTCGGCTTGACTGCCATAATGATATCCAATCCCTTATTCTTTCGCCTAAAAACGGGCGTCTAATCCACGCCACTAGGGTAAACCATACACTGTTGAAAAAAGATGAATGCAAAAAAAGAGCCGTAATCGGTTACGGCTCTTAGTGTAGTGATGTTTTTGTAGTCAGATCTTAGGCTTAGATCACCCTTTGTAAATTTTGGGGTTAAATACATCACGTAACCAGTCACCCAACAGGTTGATGACCAATACCAGTGTCACCAACACAATGCCAGGGAAGGCGGTAATCCACCATGCACCGGAGAAGATGTAGTTAAAGCCAATGCTGATTAACGCACCCAATGATGGCTGATCAACCGGCAAACCTAATCCTAGGAAAGAGAGTGCCGCCTCGGACATGATCGCATTCGCCACCTGAACGGTTGAGATAACCAAGATGGGTGACAAACAGTTCGGCAAAATATGACGGAACATGATACGTGGCGCTTTAAAGCCCATCACACGTGCCGCTTCGACATACTCTTTCTTCTTCTCTGCCAACACCGATGCACGAATCGTCCGCGCATATTGCGGCCATTCAGCGACACCAATGATCACCACCAGCATGATCACCGCATACTGACTGTAAAAGTCACTGCCGAAACTCGCTTTAAAGATGGCAGAGACAATGATGGCCACCATCATGGTTGAGAACGACAGCTGCACATCGGCAAAACGCATCAAGAAACTATCAATACGACCGCCAAAGTAACCCGCAGACAGACCAATCACGATGCCAAGTAGCAGTTGCAGACCCACCGCCAAGAAACCGATGGTGAGAGACAAACGTGAGCCATACAAAATGGTCGATAGGATGTCACGGCCTTGCTCGTCGGTACCAAGCACAAAGCGCTCTTCCCCGCCGTCCATCCACGATGGAGGCAGCTCTGAGTCCATAATATCAATCGATGACAAATCATACGGATCGCTTGGCGCAAGTACGGGCGCGGCAATCGCGACAATCAAGAAAATCATAAAAATGCTGAAACTTGTCATCGCGACTTTATCGCGCTTGAAGTAGTACAAGAAATCAGACTGTTTGAAACGCTCCCAATGAGAAGGAGCTGCGGCTGTTTGACTCATGTTATGCTCCTTTTCCTGTCAGATTAACCGTTGGGTTGATGATGCCGTAGAGTAAGTCGACAATCGTGTTGGTCACCACAAAGATAAGACCAACAAAAATTACGTACGCCGTAATCAAAGGTGTATCGACTCGGTTGATCGCTTCAAGGAAAAGAAAACCCATCCCAGGCCACTGGAACACCGTTTCCGTCAAAATGGTGTACGCCACCATAGTACCGATTTGTACCCCACCCACAGTCAACACCGGTAGCATGGTGTTTTTCAGTGCGTGTTGGTAATAGATTTTGTTCATCGCCAAGCCTTTAGCTTTAGCGAACTTGATGTATTCCGAGCTCAGCACTTCCAGCATTTCAGAGCGAACCAGACGAATGAACAATGGCAACATGATCGAAGCCAGAGCCACACACGGCAAGATCAGATGCGCTAAGCCGTCTAAAGTAAAGTAGCCAGACTCCCAGCCGAGCCAGTTCGCCGTCTCACCGCGACCATAGGAAGGCAGCCAGCCAAGTTCGATGGAGAACACATACATCAGCATAATCGCCGTCAAAAAGACTGGGATCGAGATGCCGATACTGCTGCCCGCCATCACCACTTTAGTGAAGAAACTTTTTGGATGTATCGCCGAGTACACGCCAAGTGGAATCGACATAACGATGATGATCATCGTTGCACCAAACACCAACTCTAACGTCGCTACTAGCTTATCGAGAATTACATCCACTGCAGGACGCTTAAAGAAGTACGATGTACCGAGATCGCCTTGTAGCGCAGCGCCGACAAAACGAGAATATTTGGTAATGAAGGGATCATTCAGGCCTAATTCATCACGCAGCGCTTGGCGCTCCGCCTCTGAAACAGACTGGCCCACCAACTCACGCAGTGGATCACCTAAGTTATCCTGAATGGCAAACGCCACTAGACTGATCACAAACATCACTATCAGTGCCTGAAACAGGCGCTTGACCAGAAACGAAAACATTCCTTGCCCCTTAACTTTCCATGGATTTCAGCCTTGCTAAAGCAGAGGGATCTGCTCGCAAAATTCAGTCTTAATGATGGCGCTTTGCCCGACTGAAACAAAGCAAAGCGCCAAATTCGCTCTCCCATTACTGAGAGCGAGAGACTCTCATTACTTGACCACTAGGTCGCCAAGGTATGGGAAGTTCATAGCGTTGACGATAGGTGCGATGTCCACGTTAGATTTCGCGCCCCACGCCAGGTTTTGCCAGTGTAGAGGAACAAACGCCGCATCGTTGTACAGGATGGTTTCCACTTGTTGTAGCATTTGCGCACGTTTCGCTGGATCCGTTTCTACGTTTGACGCTTCAACCAATTGATCAAGCTCTGGGTTTGAGTAGTGACCACAGTTGTACTGACCTTTACCTGTTTCTTCGTTGCGCGTCATGGTTAGGAACTCAGAGAAGTTTGCAGAATCTTCGGTATCTGAGTGCCAGCCGATCATCAGCATGTCTGCCGCACACTTATCAAACTCTGGCCAGTATTGCGCTTTTGGCATGGTTTTCAGGTCAACTTTAATGCCGATCTTAGACAGCATTGCCGCCGCCGCTTGAGCGATTTTCGCATCGTTCACGTAGCGGTTGTTTGGCGCCATCATTGTCAACGTAAAGCCGTCCTCGTAACCCGCTTCTTTCATCAGCTCTTTGGCTTTCTTCAGATCGAAACGTGGCACAAGATCCGCGCTGTAACCTGCATAACCTTCAGGTCCTTGCTGACCCGCAACACTTGCGAAGCCTTTCATGATTTTATCCACAATGCCTTCGTTGTTGATCGCATGAACGATCGCCTGACGAACGCGGACATCTTTCAACGCTTCGTTGCTATTTTGGTTCATTTGGAACGTGATAATACGAGTACCAGGCAGTGTCACAAGATCGATATCTTTGGCGCCTTGTACACGCTTGTGGTCGTTTGGTGCAACCGGCGCAATCATATCAACGTCACCAGAAAGTAGCGCAGCCACACGTGTTGCGTCTTCTTTGATTGGCACTAGCGTTAGCTTGTCAACGTTACCTGTTGTGGTATCCCAGTAATCCGCAAAGCGTTGAAATTCGACTTTCACACCTTGCTCACGAGACGTCACAATAAACGGACCCGTACCAGATACGTTGGTCGAAGCAAACGAGTTACCGTGCTTCACAACTTCCGCTTTGTCTTTGCCATCTTCTGTTTGACCAGAGTAGAACTTGCTGTCCATTGGGAAGATGTAAGTCGCGGTTTGTAGAACCAGTGGGTAAGCGCCTTTAGACACCAACTCCACTGTGTAGTCATCCACTTTCACCATCTTCTCGTACGGTTCGAAGATCGCTTTAAAGTCTGGAGAGTTTTTCAGACGCTCGAACGTCCAAACCACATCATCCGCCGTTAGCTCGTTACCAGAGTGGAATTTCACGCCTTTGCGTAGCTCAAAACGGAATGTCGTGTCATCGACACGTTCCCATTTCTCAGCCAAACGAGGTTCAAAATCCAATTTTTGTGTGTAACGAACTAGCGGATCAAACACCATGTGAGACATTTGCAGAGTACCGCCTGATAGCTGCTCGTGTGGGTCAAGCGACACCGGGTCAGCGTCATAAGCGACAGTAATATCTGCTGCAGCGGCGGCAAAACTTAAGCCTGCTGCCATCAAAGCCACTGCTAGTTTGCTTTTCATGGTTTTCATGCATAACTCCTTATGCGGGATTCATCCCTAGTTGTTGTATTTGCTTCTGTTTAGCTACCCAACAAAACCGCGTTGGGCAAGGTATACGGCTTTAGGCCGTTTTTACTTCTTCTCTTAAGCCGGTGAACTCTGGCATCAGAGAAATCAGTTGTTGACTGTACTCATGCTGTGGTGAATTAAACAGCTGCTCAGTGGGGGCCACTTCAAGTAGTGTCCCCATTTGCATCACCCCAACACGGTCACACATCTGACGAATGACAGGTAAGTCATGGCTGATAAACAGCATAGTCAGATTGAGCTCATCTTGGAGATCTTTTAATAAGTTGAGGATTTGCGCTTGCACCGACACATCCAACGCCGACGTCGGCTCATCACAAATCAGCAAACGTGGACGAGTCGCCAGCGCGCGCGCAATCGAAATACGCTGACGCTGACCACCTGAGAATTCGTGCGGGTATTTCACCCCAGCCATTCGGCCCAAACCAACATGATCCAACAGATCGTTAACGATCTGGCGTGTTTCGGATTCATTCTTGGTCAGCTTATGGAAACGAATCGGCTCGGCGATGATGTCGAACACCTTCATTCGAGGGTTCATCGAGGTATAAGGGTTTTGGAATACCATCTGCATTTGACGGCGCAGCGGACGACGCTCTTTCTCTGACGTCATCGCAGTAAGGTCAATGCCCTCAAAGCACACTTTGCCCGAGTTCGGCTGATAAAGACCGGCAATCACTCGCGCAATGGTCGATTTTCCTGAACCAGACTCACCCACTAGGCCAAACGTCTCACCTTCAAACACTTCAAAACTGACATTGTTCGATGCTTGAACGTACTCTCGGCGGCTTTCAAATAAAGAGTCTTTGGTGACAAAGCGCAGGTTGACGTTTTCGACCGTCAACAAAGAGCCAGAATAAGCACGCTGATCTTGGCTTTGACCCAACCAGTGATTTTTGACATCCAGTGGCTTCATCTCTTTCGCTTCCTCGATGTAACTCACCAGAGGGAAACGATCGAGTTTGATATCCGAACGAGGTACGGCAGAAATCAAGCTGCGCGTGTAAGCATGATCGGGGTCGCCTAGCACTTTGTTCGTCGGGCCAAACTCCACCAAATCGCCACGGTACATCACCGCCACGCGATCGGTGACGTTCGATACCACGCCCATGTCGTGCGTCACCAACATACAGCCGACGTTGTTCTTGATACACAACTCGCGAATCAAGTTGAGGATTTGGTCTTGAATCGACACATCCAAGGCCGTCGTTGGCTCATCAGCGATAATTAAATCAGGCTCACCGGCAAGCGCAATCGCGATAACCACGCGCTGGCGCATACCACCAGAGAACTGGTGCGGGTATTGTTTGAGACGGTTTTCTGGCTGAGGAATGCCCACCTGCTTCATCAATGACAATGCACGTTGATACGCTTCGTCGTCCGACACCCTCATATTGGCATGGATGGTCTCGGTGAGTTGCTGCTCAACGGTAAATAGTGGGTTAAGAGAGGTCATTGGGTCTTGGAAGATAAAACCGATTTTTGACCCGCGCACTTTGCGCATTTTTTCTGGTGTCAGTCCGGAGATCTTCTCTCCATCAAGATAGACGTCACCACTTGCGACCTGACCCGGAGGGCTCAGTAAGTCGATCACCGCATTACCTACGGTGGATTTGCCGGCACCCGATTCGCCAACAACGCCAACGATCTCGCCTCTCTCTATATTAAAAGAAAGCGATTTGACCGCTGCGTGTACGCCGTGACGTGACGGATATTCGATACGAAGATTTTTGACTTCTAAAAGTGCCATTAACCAGACCTCTACTGCTGCGGCAGCCTTCTGCCCTGTCTGAAAAGTGAATCCATTCAAAAAACCGGATCAGTATTCCGGCAATTTACAAGGTCATCAATTTGGCAAAAAATTCACAGAAAATCAACAATCTTAGGATAAAAAGTTGAGAACGCACAAATATCAAGCAGCTTAACAAAATATCTATGCACCTTAGCGATACGATGCATTGATCGGACCTGCTGCATTTTGGCCGTCATTTGCACAGTTTTGGCGCACTTTCACTGCGAAACTTTCAGGGTCAACGAGAAGCCGCAAGGCATAGTTATTCACCCATTATTCAGACCGCTCAATTAACAAAAATAACACACATAACCAGTGAGATTATTTTTATCGAGATCAAAAACTAGATATCAATCACGTGAGTGGTGTAATAAATTGAATAATCACTCTAATACCATAGAAATGGTGGTGGGGAATAAGGAACGTAGCAGAGCAGTTGTTGAGTAAGTATCTGGGTTGTGGGTTGTGGGTTGTGGGTTGTGGGTTGTGGGTTGTGGGTTGTGGGTTGTGGGTTGTGGGTTGTGGGTTGTGGGTTGTGGGAGGATTGGACAAAACATATAGATGGGATGCAAGAAATAACCAATATGTGCACAAATTCTGGATCGCAAGATGCAAAAAAGCCCCGCTATGATTAGCGAGGCTTTTTGAAAGTGGTCGGTGAAGAGGGATTCGATGCGACTGGGCTTCCAGACCCCGACCCGATATGTGCACAAATCGGTGATCGTGAGATGTAAAAAAGTCCCGTTAATACTAGCGAGGCTTTTAAAGGTGGTCGGTGAAGAGGGATTCGATGCGACTGGGCTTCCAGACCCCGACCCGATATGTGCACAAATCGGTGATCGTGAGATGTAAAAAAGCCCCGCTAATACTAGCGAGGCTTTCTAAAGTGGTCGGTGAAGAGGGATTCGATGCGACTGGGCTTCCAGACCCCGACCCGATATGTGCACAAATCGGTGATCGTGAGATGTAAAAAAGCCCCGCTAATACTAGCGAGGCTTTCTAAAGTGGTCGGTGAAGAGGGATTCGATGCGACTGGGCTTCCAGACCCCGACCCGATATGTGCACAAATCAGTGATCGTAAGATGTAAAAAAGCCCCGCTATGACTAGCGGGGCTTTTTGAAAGTGGTCGGTGAAGAGGGATTCGAACCCCCGACCCTCTGGTCCCAAACCAGATGCGCTACCAAACTGCGCTATTCACCGAAATGGGGTGGCTAACGAGACTTGAACTCGCGACAACCGGAATCACAATCCGGGGCTCTACCAACTGAGCTATAGCCACCATCAATTTTTGCTTCAACCGGCTTCTTGCCGTTGTCGTTCTTACGCGGTGATAAGAACAAACGATCACGCGATTGCCTAATCGTATAAATAAGTGGTCGGTGAAGAGGGATTCGAACCCCCGACCCTCTGGTCCCAAACCAGATGCGCTACCAAGCTGCGCTATTCACCGAGAATGGGGTGGCTAACGAGACTTGAACTCGCGACAACCGGAATCACAATCCGGGGCTCTACCAACTGAGCTATAGCCACCACAATATTTTTTACCGATACATCCTCCGAGGCAAATGGCGCGCCCGAAAGGATTCGAACCTTCGACCTTTGGCTCCGGAGGCCAACGCTCTATCCAGCTGAGCTACGGGCGCATGCCCTATCGGCGGAGTGGAATAATACGTATATCACACTAGGGCGTCTAGTACTTTTTCAAGTTTTTTTCTCGTTTGACGCCTTTTTGGGCAATTAAAGTGTGATAAACCCCTATTTCCCATTAGATAACCTTGTGGAAGCGGTTATCTTGTTGTTTATTGCAACAAGTTATCAGGATATAATCACCCATTATTTACATTGATTTAACAGCATTATCTGCATTTTAGAAGCCCTTTGATGCTGCTTAGCTCAATGCCACATTAATAGAATAGGTAAGCACGCACTTACCTTCAGGAATGTAAAGTGAGTTTAATGGATATGTCTCGAAAATTATTAACGGCCCTTATCGCCGCTGTCACCTTTTCCAGCGCATCGATCGCAGCAAGCGTAAGCCAAGAAGAATACGATGCCATTGCTGAGCGCATTAAACCTGTTGGTGATGTTTATCTAGCCGGTGCCGAACCTGTCGTGGCAGAGCCGAGCGGCCCTCGTGATGGTGCCACTGTGTATGGCACCTTCTGTATTGCTTGTCACGCATCAGGCGTGAGCGGCGCACCGAAAACAGGCAACGCGGATGATTGGGCGCCACGTATCGCTCAAGGTAAAGATGTTCTCGCGAATCATGCCATCAACGGCTTCAATGCGATGCCTGCACGTGGTTCATGTATGGACTGTTCAGATGATGAAATCATCGCGGCGATCGAGCATATGATTGAAGGGCTATAACCCGCCCTCTTATTTTCATACCTCATTTTTGTAGCGCGTTTTCTACAAGCAGAAATGAAAAAGCGGCTGACTTTAGGGTGAGCCGCTTTTTTGTTTATCTTTTTATCGATGAGTTATTTTTTAAACATTGCTCTTAGGTTGGCAATGTGGGCTTGGCCTTTCGCCATTCGCTCTTCTGCGCTTTGCGGCTTTTTGTTGACCTCCCACTCCACGTCATCAAACGGCAGTTCATCCAAAAAACGGCTCTGGGTCGGTTTGATCAGCTCGCCAAACTGACGTCTTTCTTTACACATGGTGAAAGTGAGCTCTCGCTGCGCGCGCGTAATTCCCACATACATTAAACGGCGCTCCTCTTCGACATTGTCTTCATCGATACTGGTTTGGTGCGGCAAGATACCCTCTTCGGCGCCAATCAAATAGACGTAAGGAAACTCCAAGCCTTTTGATGCGTGTAACGTCATCAGTTGTACCGCATCACTGTCGTCATCTTCTTCGCCACGCTCCATCATGTCGCGTAGCGTCAAACGCTGAACCACCTCTTTGAGATTCTTCTCTTCTTTGTCGTAGTTGTCGCCTTCAAGATCCGCCACAATCCAAGAGTAGAGATCGGAGACGTTCTTCATTCTCATCTCTGCGGCCTTCGGGCTCGAGGAGGTTTCGTACAGCCAATCTTCGTAGTTGATGTCACGCACCAGTGAGCGCACTGCACTGACGGTGTCGCCCCGCTCTGCTTGATCGGCAATCTTCACTAACCAGGTGGTGAATCGACGTAAGTTTTCTAACCCTCTGCCCGTTAGGTGCTGCTCCAGCCCCATTTCAAAACTGGCCTCAAACAGACTCTTGCCACGCATGTTGGCATAACTGCCCAGTTTCTCGAGCGTCACCGGACCAATCTCACGTCGCGGCGTATTGACGATGCGCAGAAAAGCGTTGTCGTCATCTGGGTTCACCAAAATTTTTAAATACGCCATGATGTCTTTAATTTCTGCGCGAGCAAAAAAGGAGGTGCCTCCTGAGAGTTTGTAGGGCACTCGGTTTTGCATCAGCGACTTTTCTATCAAGCGCGATTGATGGTTACCGCGATACAAAATCGCATAGTCACGATAGTCCGTGCGGTTGAGAAACTTATGGGCGATCAACTCCCCAGTCACACGCTGCGCTTCACTGTCTTCATCTTTCGCCATCAACACCTTGAGTTTTTCGCCATCAGGAATTTGCGAAAACAAGGTCTTTTCATACACGTGCGGGTTGTTGGCGATTAAGATGTTGGCCGCACGCAAGATGCGACTGGTCGAGCGATAGTTTTGCTCCAGCTTAATCAGGCGCAAGTTCGGGTAATCTTCGCCAAGCAAGACCAAGTTTTGCGGTTTCGCTCCTCGCCAAGAGTAGATGGATTGGTCGTCATCACCCACCACAGTCAGGCGACCACGTTCGCCGACGATCAATTTGACCAACTCATATTGACTGGTGTTGGTATCTTGGTACTCATCCACCAGCAGATAACGAATCCGATTTTGCCAACGCTGGCGCACCTCTTCATTAGTGCGCAGAAGAAGCACGGGCAGCGAAATTAAATCATCAAAATCGAGCGCGTTGTACGCCTTCATCTGCTTTTGGTACATCTCAAAACAGAACGCAAACAGCTGTTGCTGCTCACCTTGTGCCAGTGCCTTGGCCTGATCGGGCGTCAGCATGTCGTTCTTCCAGCTAGAGATCGCGCTGAGCAACTGGCGCAGCAAATCTTTATCCCCATCAAGCTGCTTTTCTGTGAGCTCTTTTAGCAGCGCCATTTGGTCTTGATCATCAAACAGCGAAAAGCCAGCCTTGAGCCCTAGCGCTTTGTACTCACGTTTGATGATGTTGAGACCTAGGGTGTGAAAGGTCGACACCATCAAACCTTTGGACTCCTGCTTACCCAACGTCTGACCGACGCGCTCTTTCATCTCGCGGGCCGCTTTATTGGTAAAGGTCACCGCTGCAATATTGCGTGCCTTGTACTGACATTGCTGAACCAAATACGCGATTTTATTGGTGATCACACGCGTTTTACCTGACCCGGCACCCGCGAGTACTAGGCAAGGTCCGGAGACATATTTAACGGCTTCGTCTTGTCTTGGGTTCAGCTTCATTGTCGGCTCAATCTGCATTGCTCAAAGGGAGTGGAATGGCGCTTATGATAATCGCCACCTCATCATATTGCCATGTTTTCGAGGTCACCGATAAGCTCACCTTCAGCCAACCAATAGGTCGAGTAAAAATATTTATCAAATAAGTGTCACACTTTGTTGCAAAGATGGTTAGGATCCGATCTATAATGAATGAACGTTCATTCATTAACTGAAGTCATCATGCCGGAATCGTTAAATCCAGATAAACGAGAACAAATTCTCGCTGCCGCAGAAATTCTTGTGGCTGAGTCGGGATTTCAAGGCTTGTCGATGCAAAAACTGGCCAAACAGGCTGGGGTTGCAGCGGGCACCATCTACCGATATTTCGAAGATAAGGAGCACTTACTTCGAGAGCTTCGTCTGTCGGTAGCGCAGCGGGTGGCGAACGCCATTCAAGCGGGTGTGAACGATGATATGCCACTGAAACGTCGCTACCGCACGATGTGGCTCAATATATGGAATATGGCTGGTTCCAATCTGAAAACCATCAGCAACCGTATTCAATATGAATCTTTACCTTGTGACAGCGGCCAGTCGACTCGTGAGTTGGAGCGCCAGATGTTCGACAAAGTCGACCTTCTTTTTGATCAAGGGAAAGCAGAAGGACTGTTTAAACCTCTCGCCAACGAGGTACTCGCCGGACTCAGTCTTGAGGCTAGTGTTGCACTTGCACGCAAACACGCTTTAGGACTTTACCCACTGGATCAAGAGGCACTTGAAGCCGCGATTGAAGCCAGCTGGGACGCCATTATCACACATTAACTTGGAGTTCTTATCGGAATGAAAAAGTGGACTTTCTTTATGTTACTTATCGCCGTGCTGCTGTTTGGCAGTGTGATAGGTTTCAATCTCTTTAAGCAGCAGAAGATTGCTGAATACATGGCGAATCGCCCAGAACCAGAGTTTCCCGTAACGGTAACCGAAGTCACCTCTATCGATTGGGTTCCTGTGATTGAAGCGATCGGCTTTATTGAACCGAACCAAGGTGTGACGGTCGCCAACGAAACTAGCGGTGTGATTGACCAAATTGCATTTGAGTCAGGCACTCAAGTGGAAGAAGGCCAACCTTTAGTTCTGCTCGACTCCGATGTAGAAAAAGCCAACTTAAAGAGCGCCAAAGCGAAACTGCCTGCGGCCGAAGCCAAATATAAGCGTTACCAAGGCTTGTATCAAAAAGGCTCAATTTCAAAAGAAGCGTACGACGAAGCCGAAGCCAATTACTTCTCCCTTTTGGCGGATATCGAAAGTTTGAATGCCTCGATTGACCGTCGTGAAATCAAAGCGCCATTTGCTGGCGTGGTCGGGATTCGTAACGTTTACCTTGGTCAATACCTGCAAGCGGGTACGGACATTGTGCGTTTAGAAGACACCAGCGTGATGCGCCTTCGTTTCACCGTGCCGCAAACGGACATCTCACGCATCAATATGGGCCAAGAGGTCGACATTTTTGTGGATGCCTACCCTGCGATTGCGTTCAAAGGCTCAATTACCGCCATTGAACCCGCCGTCAATATCCAAAGTGGTTTGATTCAAGTCCAGGCTGACATTCCAAACAGTGATGGCAAACTGCGCAGCGGTATGTTCGCGCGTGCCAACATCATCCTGCCTAAGCTGGAAAACCAAGTGGCGCTGCCACAAACCGCCATCACCTTTACCCTCTACGGTGACAATGTTTACCTTGTCTCTGAGGAAAACGGTGAGAAGCGCGTTAAGCAGCAAGTGATTAAAGTGGGTGAACGCACCCAAGACATCGCACACATCCTCGATGGGGTGCAACCGGGCGATGTAGTCGTGACATCAGGTCAAGTGCGTCTCAGCAACGGTGCCAAAGTCCGCGTCGTAGAAAGCGATGCGACCACACCACCTGAACAAACCCCTATGCTGTAATGTGGAGGATTCATGCGCTTTACTGATGTTTTCATAAAACGTCCAGTTTTAGCGGTATCGATCAGCTTTTTGATTGCCCTGCTTGGTCTGCAAGCGGTGTTCAAAATGCAAGTTCGTGAATACCCTGAAATGACGAATACGGTGGTGACGGTCACCACCAGCTACTACGGTGCCAGTGCCGATTTGATCCAAGGCTTTATTACTCAGCCTCTGGAGCAAGCGGTCGCTCAGGCCGATAACATCGACTATATGACCTCACAATCGGTGCTGGGTCAGTCGACGATTACGGTCAACATGAAGCTCAATACCGATCCTAACGCGGCGCTATCGGACGTGTTGGCGAAAACCAACTCGGTTCGCTCGCAGCTCCCCGGCGAGGCAGAAGATCCCACGGTGACCATGTCGACGGGCTCCACGACTGCGGTGCTGTATATTGGCTTTACCAGTGATGAGCTCTCATCGAGCCAAATCACTGACTACCTAGAGCGAGTGGTCAACCCACAGCTCTTTACCGTCAATGGCGTATCGAAAATCGACTTGTACGGTGGGATGAAATACGCCCTACGCGTCTGGTTGGATCCAGCGAAAATGGCCGCGCTTGGCCTGACCGCTACCGATGTGATGAGCGTGCTCAATGCCAACAACTATCAGTCTGCCACCGGTCAAGCGATTGGTGAATTCGTGCTGTACAACGGCAGTGCCGATACGCAGGTGTCGAATGTCGCGGAACTAGAGAATCTGGTCGTTAGCTCGGATGAAGGGGATGTGACCCGTTTAAGTGACATCGCGAAAGTGACGCTTGAAAAGAGTCATGACACCTATCGCGCCAGTGCCAACGGTCAAGAAGCCGTGGTGGCCGCGATCAACGCCGCGCCAAGTGCTAACCCAATCAACATTGCCGCCGACGTGCTAGAGCTGTTGCCTCAACTTGAGCGTAACTTGCCAAGCACCATCAAGATGAACGTGATGTACGACTCCACCATCGCGATCAATGAGTCCATCAGCGAAGTCATCAAGACTATCGTTGAAGCGGCGCTGATTGTATTGGTCGTTATCACCCTTTTCTTAGGCTCTTTCCGCGCCGTTCTTATCCCGATTGTCACCATCCCGCTGTCACTGATTGGTGTTGCGATGGTGATGCAGGCGATGGGCTTCTCGTGGAACTTGATGACGCTACTCGCGATGGTATTGGCCATCGGTTTGGTAGTGGATGATGCGATTGTCGTACTGGAAAACGTTGACCGCCATATCAAGCTTGGCGAATCGCCGTTTCGCGCGGCCATCATTGGTACCCGCGAAATTGCCGTGCCTGTCATTGCAATGACGCTGACCCTCGGCGCGGTATACGCTCCGATCGCCTTGATGGGTGGCATCACGGGTTCGCTGTTTAAAGAGTTTGCCCTTACCCTTGCCGGTTCGGTGTTTGTTTCGGGTATCGTCGCGCTGACCTTGTCGCCAATGATGTGTTCAAAAATGTTTAAGGCTAATGAAGAGCCCAACAAGTTTGAGCAAAAAGTGCATCACGTATTGGATCGTATGACCAACCGCTACTCGCGTATGCTTGGTGCGGTCATGCAGCGTCGTCCTGTCGTGATTGCCTTTGCACTGATTGTGTTTGCTAGCTTGCCGATGCTGTTTAAGTTCATCCCAAGTGAGTTGGCTCCGTCGGAAGACAAGGGCGTGATCATGCTGCTTGGCACGGCGTCATCGAATGCCAACCTCGACTACATGCAAAACACCATGAACGATGTCAACACCATCTTATCGGATCAACCGGAAGTGGCGTACGCGCAGGTGTTTACTGGTGTCCCTAACTCCAACCAAGCGTTTGGTATTGCATCAATGGTGCCTTGGAGTGAACGCGAAGCAAGCCAAGCGGAAGTCACCAACCGAGTGAGTGGACTGGTGTCAAATGTTCCGGGTATGGCGGTCACGGCATTCCAGATGCCTGAGTTGCCAGGTGCGGGTTCAGGTCTGCCGATTCAGTTCGTAATCACCACGCCTAATGCATTTGAAAGCTTGTTTACCATCGCGTCTGACATCTTGCTCACGGTGCAATCGAACCCGATGTTCGTCTACTCGAACCTGGATCTGAACTACGATTCAGCGACGATGAAAATCAACATCGACAAAGACAAAGCCGGTGCCTACGGTGTGACCATGCAAGACATCGGTATCACATTGAGCACCATGATGGCCGATGGTTACGTCAACCGTATCGACCTCAATGGCCGCTCGTACGAAGTGATCCCTCAGGTCGAGCGTAAATGGCGTCTCAACCCAGAATCAATGAACAACTACTATGTACGCGCCGCGGATGGCAAAGCCGTACCTCTAGGTAGCCTCATCACCATTGATGTGATTGCCGAACCTCGCTCGCTGCCACACTTCAACCAGCTTAACTCGGCCACCATCGGTGCCGTCCCCGCTCCGGGTACCGCGATGGGCGATGCAATCGCTTGGTTTGAAGAGACCGCAGTGAATAAATTGCCAAGCGGTTACAACCATGACTACATGGGTGAAGCTCGTCAGTACGTGACAGAAGGCAGCGCGCTATACGCCACCTTTGGTTTAGCGTTGGCGATCATCTTTTTGGTATTGGCGATTCAGTTTGAGTCAGTGAAAGATCCGCTGGTTATCATGGTCTCGGTTCCGCTCGCCATTTGTGGCGCCTTAATCGCTCTTGCCTGGGGCGCGGCATCGATGAACATCTACTCACAAGTCGGTTTGATCACTCTGGTCGGTCTTATCACCAAGCACGGTATCTTGATTTGTGAGGTTGCCAAAGAAGAGCAGCTGCACAACAAACTGAGCAAAACTGAAGCGGTGATGGAAGCAGCGAAAGTGCGTCTGCGTCCGATCTTGATGACAACGGCGGCGATGATTGCTGGTTTGATCCCGCTGATGTACGCCACTGGCGCTGGCGCGGCGCAGCGCTTTAGTATCGGTATCGTGATTGTCTCTGGTTTGGCGATTGGTACGCTGTTTACTCTGTTCGTACTGCCAGTGATCTACAGCTACCTGGCTGAGCAGCACAAGCCTCTACCGGTATTTGTTGAAGATGACGAACTCGAGGCGTTAGCGCGTGAGGATGAGCAGCGCGCCGCGCAGCAGTCGTCATAAAACGCACACGCCCTCATTCAATATCAAAAGGTCACTTCGGTGGCCTTTTTTATTGTGATTCGACGTTTATCGTTATTCGACTTTTATTGCTGTTCGACCAACTATTGCTATTCCACCAACGCGCGCACGCTTTTTACGCAACACTTGACGACTTTCCCCGTCCGATTACGTAGAATACAGACAAGAATAATAGGAGTAGTTGCCACATGTTTGACCCAAAGAAACTGGAACAAATTGCCAAACAAATTCATGACTCTATGCCCGCCCCTGTTAAAGAGCTCGGCGCGGACGTTGACCAAAAAGTACGCCAAGTAATTCAAGGCCAACTCAACAAGCTTGATGTGGTTAGCCGTGAAGAGTTTGATGTTCAAACGCAAGTTCTACTGCGCACGCGTCAAAAGCTGACGGAAATGGAACAAAAGCTCGCAGAGCTTGAAGCCAAACTGGCCGACAAGTAATCGGCTCAGCGCCCACTCTCGAGTAAGATCGCGTACGAAAGAAAAACAAAAGGCTTGGTCAACTGACCAAGCCTTTTTATTAGATGTCGTGTTTTATTTTGTATTTATCACCCCAGTCTGCCTGGAGTTTAGTGACTGCGCCAACCTAGCCTAAGCCGATGACGCAGTGAAATGCAGTGATTAGCCGCCAACCGCGATGCGTTTCATGTCAGTCATGTAACCACGCAGCTCTTCACCGATGTACTCAACCGGGTGGTTGCGAATGGTTTCATTCACTGCGATAAGCGTCGCGTTGTCCACTTGGTTGGATGTCTCACCTAGGCCTTTACCAATTACATCGGTGTTCACCGCTGGCATAAACTTCTCGCGCAGTAGCGGCGTCGCTACATTCGCAAACAAGTAGTTGCCGTATTCCGCCGTATCAGAGATAACAACGTTCATTTCGTACAGACGTTTACGAGCAATGGTGTTCGCAATTAATGGTAGCTCATGCAGCGACTCGTAGTACGCCGATTCGTCGATAATGCCAGAAGCCGTCATCGCTTCGAATGCCAACTCTACCCCAGCGCGCACCATAGCCACCATCAAAATACCGTTGTCGAAGTACTCTTGCTCAGAGATCTCAACGTCAGTTTCTGGGTAATTTTCGAATGCCGTTTCACCGGTCTCTGCACGCCAGCCTAGTAGGTTAACGTCATCGTTCGCCCAGTCTGCCATCATGGTGCTAGAGAAGTGACCAGAGATGATGTCATCCATGTGCTTGTTGTACAGCGGACGCATCAACTCTTTTAGCTCTTCAGAAAGCTCAAACGCTTTGATTTTAGCTGGGTTAGAGAGGCGATCCATCATGTGCGTGATGCCACCAAACTTAAGTGCTTCCGTGATGGTTTCCCAACCGTATTGCAGCAGTTTACCTGCGTAACCGGGATCGATACCGTCGGCGATCATTTTCTCGTAGCAGACAATAGAACCCGCTTGCAGCATGCCACATAGAATGGTCTGCTCACCCATCAGATCCGATTTTACTTCAGCAACAAATGAAGACTCTAGACAACCTGCGCGGTGACCGCCTGTACCGGCCGCCCATGCTTTGGCGATGTCCCAACCTTCACCTTTCGGGTCGTTTTCTGGGTGAACCGCAATCAGGGTAGGCACACCAAAGCCACGCTTGTATTCTTCACGCACTTCGGTACCTGGACACTTAGGCGCCACCATGACAACCGTCAGGTCTTCACGGATCTGCATGCCCTCTTCCACCACGTTAAAGCCGTGAGAGTAACCCAGTGCCGCGCCTTGCTTCATCAAAGGCATAACCGTTTCTACAACGTTGGTGTGCTGCTTGTCTGGCGTTAGGTTAATCACTAAGTCTGCTTGAGGGATCAGTGTTTCGTAGCTGCCCACTTCAAAGCCGTTGTCTTTTGCATTTTTGAACGATTGACGCTGCTCGTCTATCGCCGCTTGACGCAATGCGTAAGCCACATCCAGACCAGAATCACGCATGTTCAAGCCTTGGTTAAGACCTTGAGCACCACAACCCACGATGACCACTTTTTTTCCTTTTAGGTAATCCGCTTCTGATGCGAATTCGCTGCGGTCCATAAAACGACAACGACCCAATTGGTCTAGTTGCTCACGTAAGTTCAAAGTATTGAAATAGTTAGCCATGTGGCGCTCCTTTATAGAATTTTTCCGTATCGGTCGGTGGCTTGGCACCGAATGAGTCCATACTAAAGCAGGTATTTAATTGCCTAAAGTGATATATTCACAATTAGTAATTGCAATTAATGCAACAAGGAAATGACGGTTTTATGAATATCAAAAGTCTCCAGCTGTTTATCCATTTGTGCGACAGCCAAAGCTTTGCCAAAACCGCCAGCGCGATGCACATCAGCCCATCAGCGCTCAGTCGACAAATTCAAAAACTGGAAGCGGATACCGGTCAAACGCTGTTCGTGCGAGACAACCGCAGTGTAGAGCTCACCCCTGCGGCAAAAAAACTGCTGCCGGTTGCGCTGTCAATTCAAGGCGAGTGGCAGACGTACCGTGCGCAGCTCAAAGGACAGGACGCGGAGTTGCGCGGCGAGATCCGTCTTTTTTGCTCTGTGACCGCAAGCTACAGCCATCTGCCTGATCTCTTGTCTGAATTTCGTCTCCAACATCCGTTTATTGAATTCAAGCTCTCCACTGGCGATCCTGCACAAGCAATTGACAAGATCATCAATGATGACGTGGACGTGGCGATTTCTGCCTTCCCCGAACAACTGCCAGCGCGAGTTGAGTTTGAAACCATCAGCGAAATTCCCCTATCAGTGATCGCGCCCACCGGCGTGAGTCACTTTGCCCACTCGCTTGGCCAAGACAAACCGGATTGGACCAACATCCCCTTTATTGTCCCAGAGTCTGGCACGGCAAGAGATCGGGCGAATGCCTGGTTTAAAGCGATGAAGATTAAGCCCAATATCTACGCGCAAGTCTCGGGGCATGAAGCGATCGTCAGTATGGTGGCGTTAGGCTGTGGCGTGGGTATTGCGCCGGATGTGGTGATCAACAACAGCCCAGTCAAAGAGAAGATTCAGCGCTTAAAAGTGGCGTCGATTGAACCGTTTAAGCTCGGTGTGTGCTGCAAACGATCGCAGTTGGATAACCCGTTGGTTAAGGCGTTGTGGGAGGTGGCGCAAGCGACCTATATTGCGCCCTAATGACCATACCTACCCTGCTCCAAGATAAACAAAAGCGCGACTTAACGCCGCGCTTATCTCTGTGCTGATAGTCCGTCTTATCAAGGACGAACTGGGCCTCCCTAGACTATCTCTCGTTGCCGTCTGAGTGTTTAAATCACCCGTGAGAATTGCTGCTGACGCGCTTTGGCTCTTAAGTATTTGTCAAAACACATGCATATGTTGCGGATCAGCAATCGACCACGCAGGGTCACCTGAATCGAGGTGGCGTCTTTCTCCACCAAACCATCATCGATAAAGGTTTGCAGCAATTGCAAATCTTGCTTGAAGTACTCATCAAACGTGACGTTAAAGCCTTGCTCAATAGCGCGGATATCGAGAGAGAAATTACAGATCAGTTGCTTAATCACTTCACGTCGAAGTAAGTCATCACTATCAAGGACCACACCTTTCCTTAAGGCATGGCGCTGGCCACTGACTTGTGCGTAGTACTTTTTCAACTCTTTCTGATTTTGCGCGTAAGCGTCACCAATCATGGAGATGGCTGACACGCCAAAACCAACCAAGTCACAATCACCTTGAGTGGTGTAGCCTTGGAAGTTGCGATGCAGCTCACCGCGGCGCTGCGCCACCGCAAGCTCATCATCTGGCAGCGCAAAGTGATCCATACCAATGAACTGATAGCCAGCACTGGTCAAAGTGGCGATGGTGTCTTGCAAAATCGCCATCTTCTCTTGGGCAGCAGGCAGATCGTCATCTTTGATTTTACGCTGCGCGGCAAAGAGGCTCGGCATGTGGGCGTAGTTAAAGACGGACAAACGCCCCGGCTGCATCTTCAACACTTGCTCAAGAGTCTTAGCAAACGAGGCTTGGGTTTGCTTGGGCAAGCCATAAATCAAGTCTAGGTTGGTGGAACGGAAACCCAATTGCTTGGCACGCTCAACCATGGCGACGATAAAGTCTTCATCTTGCTCTCGATTGACGAGCTGTTGCACCTCTTTGTTGAAGTCTTGTACGCCGATACTCAAGCGGTTGAAGCCTTCGCTGCGTAGGTGATCCAGCATGTCGAGCTCAATTTCGCGTGGATCAACCTCAATACTGATTTCCGCGTCAGTGTCGAAATAGAATTCGGCGCGCAAAATCGACATCAAACGGCTCACTTGCTCCTTGCTTAAGAAGGTTGGCGTTCCGCCACCAAAGTGCAGTTGGGTGACTTTGCGTTCATGGAGTAACGACGCGCGAGTGCGGATCTCAAGCTCCAGCACATCCAAGTACTCATCGGCCTTGTGCGAGTGGCGGGTAATGACCTTGTTGCAGCCGCAGTAGTAGCAAAGCTTATGACAAAACGGGATGTGGATATAAAGCGAGAGAGGACGCTGAGGGTACTCAGTACACGCCATATCGTAATCCGAGATGGTAAAGGCCTCATGAAACTCCAGCGCGGTGGGGTATGAGGTGTAGCGAGGACCCGAATAGTTGTACTTATCAAGAACCGCTTGGTCCCACACGATTTGCTGACTGGCGACAACTGGCTGCGACATGATGATATTCCGTTTGGGCTATAGGCCATGACTGAGCTTGGCTCTAGCAAAAAAGAGACGTCTTATTATGGCCCGCTATTTTGCCATACAAGTTGGCAACCCGTAGAGGGGCACGAGGAATTTTGAGCAGCAATGCTCAGTTTTGATACCTCGATCACTGCCACTTTGGGGTGATCGAGGTGCGAATTAGCCGATCGTCTGAATATTGATCTGGTTATTCAAAGGTTGAACGTGCTTTTGCAAACGAGTTAACTCAGCCACAATCGCGTCTTCAAGACGGGATTCTGCTTTGTGTCGCTCTAAATTTTGCTTCATGCGTTCTTTTTTCGGTAAGGCTTGACGCTCGTCACCACGAGCCATCTCTTTGACAATATGGTAAAGCTCAGAGGTCGCTGGGTACTCACTGTCAAAGTCGACGCGCGATTCCCCTTGGACGTAATCCATAATGTTGTAGAGGCGAATGCTGATTTCTGATAAATCGCATTGGCCCTGGATGCCTGCTAAACACAAGGTGCTGACACTCTCAAAGATATTCGCGTTGCGCTTGTCGATCGCCAGCTTTTGATGATGCAGTTGCAAAGCCTTTTGCTTTTTCAGTTGCAGCAAAAGGTACCCTGCATAGGAAGCGAGGCCGAGAATGACAGCGCCTCCAGCGATGGCTAACAAGGTGACATTCATTGGGCGTGTTATCCTTTAAATTGGTTTAAATCCAAGTCTTCGAACTGCGAGAGAAGTTCATCATCGGTGGCCAATTTCTTGCTCGATTTTTTACTCGCAGGCACAACAGGTTCACTCTCTTGCTCTGCGTCGTCGTCCATCTCGTCGTCTTCTTGGTAGAGACCAAGTTGCTTCATCAGCACTTCGATGCGCTCTAGCTTCTCATCGACGTATTTCTGTAGACCGGCGCCTAAACTCTCACCGTTATCGAGACGGTCAAGCAACACGTTCAACTGCGCGTCGTTTTCCAGCATCTCCAGCTCTTGCTCCGCATTGAGACGGCGCTGCGCTTTGGTCTGCTTTTTCGGCGCATCCACAATCAGCGGAATCTTCTTTTTGCTGCCCAAACGTGGGTCACGCGCGCCGCCAGAAGTGTGCTGCTTCGCTTGCTTGACTTCTGAGTTACGGTTGCCGGTCTTTAGACCTTTGCGTTTTTTGTCTTTCTTACGTAGACGTCCTTCAACATCAGACTCTGTACGATTACGAACGACAATCAGGTCACCATTGCCACCTGATCGGGCTTTTTTACTACGGCTCATTACTGGGGTTTCCTCAGTAAAATTACATCATTTCCAATAAATTCTAGCTCGAGCTGATCCCGCTCTGCCAAGTAGGCAAACGTCGCACGACTAAAGAAAATCACGTGGGTGGGATCATTCTTGTAGTGCCAGTTTGCAAACGCGTCGACATCGATGACCATCTTCGTCATCAACCCTATCCAGCCACCAGGCTTAACCAAATTTAACCATTGCTTCCACACGATGTCGGGCTGATACAAATGCTCGATCACTTCGGTGGAGGTGATGAAGTCGTATTGTCTCTCTAATACCGTCACATCAGGATAATAGTAAAGATCATACACACTCATCGTGTGTCCCTGCTCCTCCATCATCAATGACAATGTCGGGCCAGGGCCACAACCAAAATCTAACCCGTGAGAATGGGGCGCCACTCGGTGTAACATAGGGTCAGCCACGCGCGATAAAAAGCGCCGGTAACCGACATCGCTGGGCGAGTTCTCATGTTGATCATAGTGGGCTTTTTCTGTCGCCGCATCCAACCTTTGCAAAGCCGGTACAAACACCAACTGGCACTGCGCGCACTGTAAATAGTCACGACGTTTATCAGAAACATACGCGTGGGTATCCACACTGTGACAAAGGGGACAAGGTTCCATAATGACATCCTCAAACAGGGATGCGAAACATACCAGAAACTCGACCTAGAGTGGAGGGCTATTGTACAAATTCCCATCAATTGATGAAAATATTCTCTATGAGTGAAAGAAAAGAAATGGCGAATATGTCGCGATGTAGAAGAGATAAAAAAAGCGATAGGAACCCTATCGCTTTCTAAATGCCTGACGGCGAAACTGTGTTGCATCGATATCAATGCATCAAATGTCCTTTTGTTTTTGGTGCTTTCCCTGCAAAAGGTGTTGTTTTTCACTGTCCGAGTGAATTTTGGCTTTCCGTTGGCGACGTCCCGTCACTGAGCTCATCCTGAGCCTGATCCCTTTCGCTGTCTAAACCATCAGACAAGTCGATCATCCTTATCCAGCAGGCATCCTGCCTACCCTTTCCATATCAACTGCCGAGTTTCCGTTACTCGCATCCGTGGAGACCATCTTGGTCTGTCATCCTGATTCAGCGCCCTGCCGATGTGTTCACTTTACCCCAATGATTCGCTCAGACAATCCGGCTCAGACTTTTATTGCACTTTTTTTTCGCTCTTGTTTTCCACTCTTTATTTTTCATTAGGTTAGCGAATTGTCCATCTGAATTGCGTCATTCGATATAGCCAATGTCTCACAACATCGATAGCGAGATGGCGTATCGAGCAGAAAAATGGGGTGTGATCGAGCTCAAACGAAACAGCCCAAACCGATCGGCTTGGGCTGTTTCTCTACTGCGATGCTCGAACAGGCTGAGGTGATCAGTGCAGACCGCCTACGTATTTGGATAGGGTTTCGATATCATCATCCGTTAACTTTTTCGCAATATCACGCATCATGGCATTCATGTCATTGGCGCGTGTGCCGTCACGGAATTTTAGTAATTGGGATTTAATGTAATCGGCGTGCTGACCGGAGATCTTAGGGAATCCAGACAGTTCAGTACCGTTACCACGCGGGCCGTGACAAGCGATACACGCCGTCAAACCGCGCTCTGCATCACCAGCGGTGTAAAGGGTTTTGCCTTTCTCCACCACGTTTTCAGGTGTGGTGTTGTGCGAAATAGGCAGAGAAGCGTAGTACGCCGCAAGATCTTGCATGTCCTGCTCTGACAATGGCATCGCCATGCCACTCATCACAGGGTCCATACGGCCTTGCTGGCCATTGCTGGTCATACCCAGTTTCAGGTCTTTTAGCTGCTTTTCGATATATTTAGCATGCTGACCTGCCAATTTCGGGTACATGGCGAGTTGACTGTTGCCATCAGCACCATGGCAGGCAACACACGTTTGAGATTTTGCTTTACCAGCTTCGATGCTGCCTTGGGCCCACACAGAGCAGCTGGCTAAAAGACTCAAGATTAGCGCTAATTTCTTCATGACATTCCATTATAATTATCAAGCTTCCAGTACCACTCTGCGTTGCCACTCATGGTACAATAGGCGACCTTATGCCGAGCACGGTTATTTTACACAATTTCACAAAAAAGTAATCAATCGACTACACAAAGTCGAGATGGAGTTAACAGTGAGCGTAAAAATTCATTATCAAAACACGCATTTCATCACCAGTGCACCTGATATTCGTCATATGCCAGAAGATGAAGGCATCGAAGTTGCGTTCGCAGGACGTTCCAATGCGGGCAAGTCCAGCTCGCTCAATCGACTGACCAACCAAAAGAGCTTGGCGAAGACGAGTAAAACACCTGGCCGTACTCAGCTGATTAACCTGTTCAAGGTTGCCGACGGTTGTCACATTGTCGACTTGCCGGGCTATGGCTTTGCCCAAGTCCCACTTGAGATGAAAAAAAAGTGGCAGAAATCCCTCGGTGAATACCTGCAAAAGCGTCAATGCTTGAAAGGGTTAGTGGTACTGATGGATATTCGTCACCCAATGAAAGATCTCGACCAACAACTGATCTACTGGGCGGTCGATTGCGGCATTCCTGTCCAAGTGTTGTTGACCAAAGCGGACAAACTGAAAAGTGGCGCGCGTAAAGCGGCGGTATTGAAGATCCGCGAAGCCGCCCTTGGCTTTGGTGGTGATGTCAGCGTCGCCGCCTTCTCCTCATTGAAAGGACTGGGCGTCGATGTGCTGCGCAATAAACTCGATGAGTGGTTTGCCCCAGCCTTTGCCGAGAGTGCGCTTGAGGTGCTCGCAGAAGAGGAAGCGACCTCCGCTGACGAGCCAGCCGACGAACAACCGTCAGATCCAAACGCCTAAAGCGTTCATCCCACTCATATCCACTGAGATACCTAATGAATAGGCTCTATCCATCGATAGGGCCTTTTTTCTGTCTCAATAGAAGCGCTGAACGTGAGGTGCGATTCGTTCGCCAGCGAAACAATAAAAACCTTAACGCCAGAAACAAAAATCCCCACCATCCTGGCAGGGAAACGGGAGAGAAATAACTGGTAATAATTATTATGCGCCTAGCATAAGCCAAGCCCGCTAAAATGCAATCGCCCTACTGCTGAAGTCACAGCGCAGATAAAAAACCAACTATCATAATAATTACAATTACTTAGAAGCAAACGCAACGAAAAATATGCACACCTACACACATGATTTCTGAGTCAAAATAACCAAAGTGTGATTGGTGTTTTCCTACATCTGATGAAAAGAAAACAAAACGAATGAAATCAGCTGACAGGCGCTAAGCCAAGTGAATGGAATAGAGGATAAAGGCGTGCTTTTAGGCAGGATGCTGAATTGTTTGGACTTTTCTTTCGCACAATAAAAAACGCCCCAGTCAAAAACTGACTGGGGCGGCTGAATCAGCCTAATCCAATAACGTGAAACAAAAGGTCTGAAAGATAGAACATCTTACCTCTGTACCCTACGCCTCTTAATGTACAACAATTGGTCAGAAAGTGAAACCTTTTTTGTAATTTTTTTTCATTAAAGTTTTATTAAGCAACATTTGATATGGCTATGCCGGATCTTATTTAGAGGCAAAAAAAAGTCAGCGTTTGTGCGCTGACTCAACTTATTTCACCAATTTAGTGCAAATTATGCTTAGTGTGCTTGATCCCAGTTGTCACCATGCCCCACTTCGGCGATCAGAGGGACATCTAATTGTGCAGCCGATTCCATCAATTCTTGTACTTTACTTTCAATTTCGGCTAACGATGACTCTTCGACCTCAAACACCAGTTCATCATGCACTTGCATCAATAATTTCACTCGGTCTTGGCCTTCGTTTTGGATCCACTCATCGACAACCAGCATCGCTTTCTTGATGATGTCGGCGGCCGTGCCCTGCATTGGTGCATTGATCGCGGCACGCTCTGCTGCTTTTCGGCGCATGCCGTTACGTGATGTGATCTCAGGAAGGTGCAAGCGTCGACCAAACAAGGTTTCCACATAACCTAACTCAGCCGCTGTGCTGCGCGTGTCTTCCATATACTGCATAACGCCTGGGTAGCGCTCGAAATAGGTATCCATGTATTGCTGCGCTTCACCACGCGGGATCCCTAGCTGCTTGGCCAGACCAAAGGCACTCATCCCATAGATCAGGCCAAAGTTAACCGCTTTCGCTCGGCGACGCTGCTCACTGGTCACTTGTTCAATGTCGACGCCAATGATTTCAGCGGCGGTCGCGGCGTGGATGTCTTTACCTTGTTGGAAGGCATCAAGTAACGCTTTATCGCCTGACAAGTGCGCCATAATACGCAGTTCAATTTGCGAGTAGTCGACCGCCATGATTTTGTACCCGTGAGGCGCGACGAACGCTTGGCGAATACGACGCCCCTCTTCGTTTCGAATCGGGATGTTTTGTAAGTTCGGATCGGTTGAGGACAAACGCCCTGTCGCCGTGACAGCTTGATGGTACGAGGTGTGTACTCGGCCCGTTTCAGGATTGATCATCTTAGGCAGCTTATCGGTGTAGGTCGATTTAAGCTTCGCCATGCCGCGATACTCTAAGATTAGCTTCGGCAGTGGATAATCCAGCGCGAGCTCTTGCAGCACCTCTTCGTTAGTCGATGGTGTACCCGATGGTGTCTTCTTCACTACAGGTAATCCCATTTTCTCAAACAGAATCGCTTGCAGCTGTTTAGGCGAGTTCATATTGAACTCTTGCTCTGCCACCTCATAGGCTTTTTGTTCAAGCTCATCAAGACGCTTTGCGATCTCTTGAGATTGCGCGGCCAGCTTCATGTCATCAATCAAGACACCGGTGCGCTCAATCCTCGATAGAACAGGTACGAGCGGCATCTCGATGGTTTCATAGACGGACTTTAGCTTGTCGTCTTGCTCGATGTTTTCCATCAAGCGATTGTGCAGACGCAAGGTGACATCCGCATCTTCTGCGGCATAAGGCGCCGCTTGGTCCAATTCAATTTGGTTAAACGTCAGCTGCTTTTTGCCTTTACCCGCGATCTGCTCAAACGAGATGCAGTTGTGTTGCAAAAAGCGCAGCGCGAGGCTGTCCATGTCATGCTTACCACCGACACTGTTGTAGACATAAGATGCCAACATGGTGTCATGTTTGATGCCTTTCATGTCGATGCCATAACGCGCCAGCACACTCGCATCGTATTTTAAGTTCTGGCCAACTTTGGCTTGCGATTCATCTTCGAGCAAAGGCTTGAGCTGCGTGAGTACCCAATCTCGGTCAAGCTGAGCCGGCGCATCAAGATAATCATGTGCGACAGGCACATACGCCGCGACACCTTCTTCGGTCGCAAAAGAGACACCCACTAAATTCGCCACCATGTAATCGAGGCTGTCGGTTTCCGTATCGAACGCAAACACCTTGGCTTCGCGTAGAGCGTCTAGCCACTTAGCGAACTGCGCTTCATCCAAAATGGTTTCATACTGGCTGCGATCGATGCTCGCTGCGGCGACATTGAGCTCCGGCGCTTTGGCTGACGAGCTGACTTCACGTTGCCCGGATTTCTCATTCGCTTCCACTACGCCCGTGCCGCCTTCGAGCAGCTCATTGAGCCAAGATTTAAACGCCAGTTCTCCATAGAGTTTGACCAGCTCATCCTTATTCGGCACAGACTTCACCAACGCGTCTAAACTCTCTTCGAGCTCAACGTCGAGCTTAATCGTCGCCAGCTCGTAGGAAAGGTAGGCATTGTCTTTGTTATCCAGCAGCTTTTTCGCTATGGTTTTCGAACCACGGAAACCGAGCGCGGCAATGTCATCCAACTGTTGGTACAGCTTGTCTAAACCACCAATGCCTTGCAGCAAAGCCGTCGCGGTTTTATCACCCACGCCAGGGACACCGGGAATGTTATCGACTTTATCGCCCATCAGCGCGAGGTAGTCGATAATCAGCTCAGGGCCAATTCCGAACTTCTCGACCACCCCTTCTCTGTCCATCACCACGTTAGTCATGGTGTTGATGAGGGTGACGTTGTCATCCACCAGCTGAGCCATGTCTTTATCACCGGTGCTGATCAACACCGGCATACCTGCTTGAGACGCTTGATGCGCCAGCGTACCGATCACGTCATCGGCTTCCACGCCCGGCACACAAATTAAAGGAAGCCCCATAGCACGAATCACATTGTGCAAAGGCTCGATTTGGCAACGCAGATCATCCGGCATAGGCGGACGATTGGCCTTGTACTCGGCGTACAGATCATCGCGAAACGTTTTGCCTTTCGCATCAAAGACCACCGCGATACGATCACTGGCAAATTGACGCATCATACTGCGCAGCATGTTCACCACACCATAAACGGCGTTGGTTGGGATCTCCCCGTTGCTCATCGTGCCGGGGTAAGCATGAAATGCGCGATAAAGGTAAGAAGAGCCATCAATTAAGATCAAAGGGTTGTCTGGGATACGAGCCATAGTTTGTTATCTGCCTGTCCAAATTTCTGCTTAGGATGCCATGACTCAAGCAGTGAATCCATGTTCTGTCGAGGAATCGCGATCACACAGCGTGTTGGTGATCGCCTCTTGTCTTGCTCACGCTGTGGATAAGTCTGTTTATACTATTTTCCACTGCGATGTGAAATTTGACAAAATGATGCCAAACAAGATCTTAAACCATTGTAATACAATAAAAATAACCAAGATCGATCATGCAAAGATCGATCTTTTAGAGATCTTCAACTGTGGAAAAGACACCTGGTGTCCTTTTATTCACCTCAAATGACGGGCATAAAAAAAGCGACATCGTGAGGATGTCGCCTAGCAGAAAAGGTCAAAGCATGTTCATGCGAATCACACTTTGCCGTAAAGCTATAAATTACACTGGAAGCAATGTGAGCAATGTCGTGTCAAAAGAAACGTGTGCAAGTTCGTTAGAGTCTGGCATCACCTTTTCCATATCGAATCCGGTTCTACCACGTCCTTGTGAACTTCCCTCATTCCCTAAGACGAGATAAACAATAACCATTCTCATTTATCCCGTCAATAGTTAAATGAGAAAAAATCTCATTTAATTTTTATGACAGATTACATCGTCTTTACAAAATGAATGCGCGACTCGATTAATGGTGCTTTTTCTTCAAAGTGTTCGATCAGATAGCCATTGCGCAATAGCAATCTCAGCATGGCTGGAAATTGGTTGCGAGATTTCACTTTCAAGCGCAGATAGCCCTGCTTCGCCACCCACGCCTCTTGTACGTCGAGCAGCGTTTGCGCCACGCCTTTATTGCGCGCTAACGGCGATACGCCGCCAAACCAGCTGTAGAATGTCTCAGCATCGAGCTCGTAGCCAATTTTGAAACCGAGCAACTGCTCCCCTTCTTGCGCCACTTGAATCAAGTAACGGCGCCCTTTCAATCTCGCCGCCAAGCTCTCAACCGTTTCCTTTTGAGCAAATTCATTGATTTGGTTGACCACCTCGACACACTCTTCCAACGTGCCTTCACGATACTGCACACTCATTGCGATCTCTTCTCTGGGTTTGGTGAAAAAGAAAAAGGCCGGCATGCGCCGACCTCAGTATTGTCGCTTCGCTTACTCTTGCTTTAAAAACGTCGCCGCTTGCGCCTGCTCCTGCGCCAACCATTGCGCCACATCTTTAGCAAAATAGGTCAAAATGCCATCGGCCCCCGCCCGTTTAAAGCACAGTAGGGATTCCATCACAGTGTCGCGCTCTTTAAGCCAGCCATTGGCAAACGCGGCTTTGTGCATCGCGTATTCACCGGAAACTTGATAAGCAAACGTCGGTACTTGCAGCTCAGATTTCACACGGCGAACCACATCCAGATACGGCATGCCCGGCTTCACCATCACCATATCGGCGCCTTCGTTGATGTCCATCGCCACTTCATGAATGGCTTCATCACTGTTGGCCGGATCCATTTGGTAGTTCTTTTTGTTGCCGCCTTTAAGGTTACTCGCCGAGCCAACCGCATCGCGGAACGGGCCGTAGTAACAAGAGGCGTATTTCGCCGAATAGGCCATGATTTGGGTATTGATGTGACCCGCTTGCTCTAGCGCTTCACGAATCGCGCCAATGCGGCCATCCATCATGTCAGAAGGCGCGACCACTTCCGCCCCTGCTTCGGCGTGCGATAGTGCCTGCTTGACCAATACCTTAGTGGTTTCATCATTGAGTACGTAACCTTCGTCATCGATGATGCCATCTTGACCGTGGGTGGTGAACGGGTCGAGCGCCACATCGGTGATCACCCCCATCTCTGGCACATGCTCTTTGAGCGAACGAACGGCACGCTGAACTAAGCCCTCTGGGTTGTACGCCTCTGCCGCACACAGGCTTTTGGCATCTTGGTTCACCACAGGGAACAGCGCAATAGCAGGAACACCAAGCTGCGCGAGGTATTGCGCCTCTTCCAACATTAAATCAATGGAAAGACGCTCAATACCCGGCATCGAATCGACAGTTTCTCGGCGATCTTTGCCCATCAGAATAAACATGGGATAAATCAGATCATTCACTGAGAGTTGATTTTCTGCCATAAGGCGACGACTGAAATCATGCTTACGCATACGACGCATGCGACGGCCAGGAAACTGACCTTGGATAGAAACTGACACTCGATTCTCCTTGTGTGGTGAAAGTGCTTGTGTCGCATCATATCACTCCCGCTCTCTTGCACCAGCCAACAAGGCGAAAAAATCACGCAAAATACGACCTAGGCAGATTGGCGCCATTTGCTGCATCTTCTACTCAGACAGGTATACTGGCTCCATTGACGTTTTATCCAGAGACACATCCCATGATCGACACCCATGCCCATATCTACGCCAGTGAGTTTGATGGCGATCGCGACGCCGTGGTGGCCCGCGCATTGGAACAAGGCATAGACCGCATCTTATTACCTAACATCGACCTTGATTCTATTGGCCCTATGTTGGCCACGGAGCGTCAGTTTCCCGATGTATGCCGCTCGATGATGGGGCTCCACCCTTGCTACGTCGATGGCAATGTTGAGCAAACCCTTGCGCAAATTCATGCCTGGTTTAGTCAACATGCGTTCATTGCCGTGGGCGAAATTGGCATCGATCTCTATTGGGACAAAACCTATCGCGCCGAACAAGAACACGCGTTTGTCACGCAGCTGCAATGGGCCAAAGCAATGGATCTACCGGTGGTGATCCACACCCGTGACTCCATTGAAGAGACCCTCACTCTGCTTGAAAAAGAGCAAGACGGGTCCCTCAGCGGGGTTTTTCACTGTTTTGGCGGTAGTCTCGAGGAAGCCAAGGCAATTAATGAGTTGGGTTTTCACCTTGGCCTTGGTGGCGTCTCCACCTTTAAAAATGGTGGGATGGATAGCGTCATCCCACATTTGGATATGAGTAAAGTGATTCTGGAAACCGACTGCCCTTACCTCGCACCTGTGCCTCATCGCGGTAAGCGTAATGAGCCTGCCTACACCCATTTGGTTGCGCAGCGTGTTGCCAGCCTTCGCGATATCTCGGTCGAGGAAGTAGACGCGATTACTACCGACAATGCCAAGGCCTTGTTTAGGCTATAGCCAGCAACGCGTGTTCCCCTCGACTCTTTAGTGCCAAGATATTGGACTCGATAAAAAAGGCTTGCCCATCGGCAAGCCTTTTTTATATCAGCGACTACTCGCTCTGTTCGTCCTCTTTTCGCACATAAAAACGGGCGAAAAATAGGCCGACTTCAAACAACAAACACATGGGTATGGCAAGTAAGGTCTGAGAAATCATGTCTGGCGGTGTCAGCATCATTCCCACCACAAACGCGCCGACCACAATATACGGGCGCTTCTCGCTGAGGCTTTTAGGATTGGTTGCGCCAGTCCAACACAGCAAGATGATCGCCACTGGCACTTCAAAGGCGATACCAAAAGCTAGGAAGAGAGCTAACACGAAATCCAGATAGCTGGAAATATCCGTCGCAAACTCAACGCCACCGAGTGAAATCGCAGTAAAGAAGCCAAACACTAACGGGAACACGACAAAGTACGCAAACGCCACACCACAGTAAAACAGCAGTGAGCTGGAGAACATCAGCGGCATGATCAATCGACGTTCATGCTTGTAAAGACCCGGCGCCACAAACGCCCACACTTGGTACAAGATGAAAGGCACCGCAATAAAGATGGACGCAATCAGGGTGAGTTTGAGCGGAGTAAAAAACGGCGACGCCACATCGGTGGCGATCATCGTCGCCCCTTCAGGCAGGCGCTCCACCAAGGGCGCTGAGACAAATTCGTAAATGTCGTTGGCAAAGTAAATCAAACCAACAAACACCACCAATACCGCCACGAGTGCGCGCAGCAAGCGGTTTCTCAGTTCGAGAAGGTGGCTAATCAAAGGTTGTGTCTGCTCAACAGAAGACATGAAGACCTCAACTATTGGGAATCAAAAGGAGCAGCGATTGGCTGCCCCTCAATAATCAGAGTGGTGAACTACTCAGGCTTTTTATCTGTTGTAGCCGGGGCAACATGCAAAGACTCTGTGGCGTCGGCGGAAGGCGCTTTTGACGCTGCCTCTTCAGATGGCTCAGTCTTGGCAGGCTCGTCGCTTTTCTTGGCATAAGGGCGCTGTACGTCTTGCGCGGCTTGCTTTAACTGGTCAACGGAGGATTTCAACTCTGGCGAGAGATCTTCCATGCCCATCTGCTCAGCTTTACGCAAATTCTCTTGCAGCTCTTGCACCTTAAGCTCATGGGACAATTCGTCTTTGACGCTGTTTGCCATGTTCTTGGCCGCACCGACAAAACGAGTGACACTGCGAATCGCATGCGGCAATCGCTCAGGGCCGAGAACTACCAGCCCCACCACAGAGATCAATACCAGTTCCCAGAAACCGATATCAAACACGAGTTATGCCTGCTCTTTGTCTTTTTTAGTGTCAGCAGTGGCGTCTGTTTTCTGCTGTTGCTCGATGTTTTTTGGCTCAAAGTCGGCGTCTTTCTTTGCAGGCTCTTCGTCGTTCATCGCTTTCTTAAAGCCTTTTACCGCACTACCTAAATCGCCACCAATGCCACGCAGTTTCTTCGTACCAAATAGAAGTACCACAATCACCGCAATGATAAGCAGTTGCCAAATACTAATACCACCCATTCTTTTTACCTCGGGTCTAACTGTTGAATTCTTAAGTTTACCGCCTAACGACGGTAAGCTCGCCAACTAAGCAACCAAAATGTGACGCCACCTAAGGCGCTGACCATAGACAGTTGCTCATACGGAGTGTTGACCAATATTGCCGAGCATACGACTAATGTTGCGCCAACACCAAACAAAAATTTCCCTGTCGCTTGCTGACGCTTCGACTGACGATACCCTTGATAGAGTTGATCGATACGCTGATTCATCATCTTGCCTTGGCGCAGGCTGTCGTAGAGAAGCTCTGGCAACTCTGGCAGCTTTTCCGCCCAAAACGGCGCGCGATCTTTCACCGCATTGATCACCGCTTTTGGCCCGACTTGGTTCATCATCCACTCTTCAAGGAACGGCTTGGCCGTCTCCCACAGATCCAACTGAGGGTAGAGTTGACGGCCCAGTCCTTCGACATACAGCAGCGTCTTTTGCAACAACACCAACTGAGGTTGCACTTCCATATGGAAGCGTCTTGCGGTGTTAAATAGGTTCAACAACACATGACCAAACGAGATTTCGCACAGTGGTTTGGCGAAAATCGGCTCACACACGATGCGAATGGCAAATTCAAACTCATCAATATTGGTTTCACGTGGAACCCATCCCGACTCGACATGCAATTCGGCAACGCGGCGATAGTCTCGATTGAAAAACGCCAGAAAGTTTTCCGCAAGATAGCGTTTGTCTTCGCTATTGAGTGTGCCAACAATGCCACAATCTAACCCGATCCAACGCGGATTCTCTGGGTGCTCACGTTCAACAAAGACGTTACCCGGGTGCATGTCCGCATGGAAAAAACTGTCGCGGAAGACCTGAGTGAAAAACACGCTGACTCCTCGCTCGGCCAGCAGCTTCATGTTGGTGCCATTGGCGACCAAGCCCTCGATGTCCGACACTTGGATGCCATATATTCGCTCAGAAACCATGACAGTTTTATTACTGAAATCAGTAAATACTTCAGGCACGTACAGCGATTCACTGTTGTCGAAGTTACGTCTTAGTTGGATGGCATTCGCCGCTTCTCGGCGCAAATCCAGCTCATCGAGCAGGGTTTTCTCGTACTCGCGCACCACCTCGACGGGTTTGAGGCGTCTTGCCTCTGGCAGCATCTTGGCGACAATGCGCGCCATGCGGTACATGAGTTTAAGATCGGCATCAATCACCGGTCGAATATCAGGCCGAATGACTTTTAACACCACTTCTTGTTGCGTCGACTTGAGTTTCGCCGTGTGCACCTGTGCAATCGACGCCGACGCCAGCGGCTCAATATCAAACTCGTCAAACCAGGTTTCGATTGGACCGCCCAATGCCTGTTCAATGGTCTGCTTAGCCAGTTGGCCGTCAAAGGGGGACACTTGATCTTGCAATAGGGCAAGCGGATCGGCGATATGAGGAGGAAATAGATCGCGCCGAGTAGACATCATCTGGCCAAACTTGATCCACACCGGTCCAAGTTCTTGCAGTGCGAGACGCAGTCGCTCGCCTAAGGTTTTGTCCGGATGCTGATTACGAATCCAAAACAGACCCTTTCGTGCCAATAACGGCGCTTTGGCGAGTTGATGATTGGGCGCTAGCTCATCCAATCCATATTCGAGCTGCACCTTGATGATGCGGTAGAGGCGTTTTAGCTCCGCTAACGTCATACTCGCTCCAGTAGTTGATTCAATTTCGCTTCCACTCGCGCCGCTTGGCTCTTGATCTCATCCACTTGATCGCAGAAATGCGCCACTTCTAACGGCGGCGGCGCCAAACGCCACTCTTCGGTGACCACTTGCGCAAGGTAATCTTGCTGGTGACGAAGCTGAGTGCGGGCGAACTGGCCAATCTGCGTTGCGCCTTGCACTAAGGTGTGCGCCACAACATCGCCGGTGACACGCGAGATCCACTCTTCAATATCGGGTTTGCATTGGGTGATCAATTGCGAAAAGCTCTGCGCCAGTTGGATGTCGCCATCTAGATCCAACTTATCCTGCTTGATGAGTTTGGTGATATTGGATTGATCTTTCAGCTCAGGTAATACCGACACATTGAGGGATAAGGTGCAATCGGGGGTGCCTTCGTAGTGGGCTAACACATCGACTTGTTGACTGAAAACGAAGGTTAAGCGCTTATCGAACTCTTTGAGATGCACTTGAATGACCTGACCTTTCAGTCGCGCCAGTCGGCGCACCAGATCAGGATCATCTTGAATGAGAGTATTGAGTGACGTTTCGATGACCGCCGTCATCATAGGCTCAAAAGGCATGCTCGGCTCCTTTAGAACTTGTAGCCGCGGTGCAAGGCGACAATGCCGCCCGTTAGGTTGTAGTAACGCGTATTTTCAAAGCCCGCGTCGTCCATCATCCCTTTTAACGTCTCTTGGTCAGGGTGCATGCGAATGGATTCAGCCAAGTAGCGGTAGCTTTCTGCATCATTGGCCACCAGCTCACCCATTTTCGGCAACAAGTGGAACGAATACGCATCGTAGACTTTAGAGAGTGGGTCAAAGACAGGTTTGGAAAACTCCAGCACCAACAGGCGGCCGCCGGGTTTCAGTACGCGGTACATCGAACGCAGCGCTTTGTCTTTATCGGTTACGTTACGCAGACAGAAGCTGATCGTAATCGCGTCAAAGTAGTCATCGGGAAACGGCAGCTCTTCAGCGTTCGCTTGAACATAGTGCACATTGCCTACAATGCCGATATCGCGCAGTTTGTCACGCCCAACATTGAGCATCGAGTTGTTGATGTCAGCGAGTACGACGTGGCCTTTGTCGCCAACAATACGAGAGAACTTCGCCGTCAAATCGCCGGTGCCTCCCCCTAAATCGAGGATACGTTGTCCAGGACGGGCACCGCTGCAATCGATGGTAAAGCGCTTCCACAAGCGGTGAATGCCTCCCGACATCAGGTCATTCATAATGTCGTATTTGGCGGCCACTGAGTGAAACACTTCCGCTACCTTGGTGACTTTTTCCTCTTTCGCTACCGTGGTAAAACCGAAGTGGGTCGTTTCTGCGTCTTGCTGAGATTCTAGAGCTGTCGTCGATTGCACACTAATATCCGTCATTATGATTCCTCTTTTAGCAGTGCTCTCTATTCAATACGGCCAAAGCACTGCGGGCGATTAGTTTACTTTATCCTCAGCCGGATGTCTTTCTAGTAAGTGGTCATTTTCACCGCTAAGCTGTGATTCTGGCAGCGTTTCTTGCTCCGCCAGTTCCACTAAATTCATCGAGATTGGTCGTTTGACCTCCACCCCTAATTGCTTAAAGCTCTCCGCTTGTCGAATCACGTTGCCGCGCCCAGTCACCAGTTTATTCATGGCACCTTGGTAGTTTTGATTGGCCTTGTCTAATGCGCCGCCGAGGCTCTCCATATCATCAACGAACAGGCGCAGTTTGTCGTAGAGCTTACTGGCTCGCTGCGCGATGATTTTCGCGTTTTGGCTCTGTCTTTCGTTGCGCCATAAGTTATCGATGGTGCGCAGTGCCACCAGCAAGGTGGTCGGGCTGACGAGAATGATATTGTGCTCCATCGCATCTTTGACCAAGCTAGGGTCGGAGGAAATCGCTACTTGGAAGGCAGGCTCGACGGGGATAAACATCAACACATAATCCAAGCTCTGAATGCCTTTGAGTTGATGATAATCCTTGTGTGAAAGCCCTTTGATATGGCTGCGAATAGCGAGTAAGTGCTCACCTAAGGCCTTGTCACGCTGCTGATCGGTCTCGGCATTAAAGTAGCGCTCATAGGCGACCAGCGCCATTTTGGCGTCAATCACCACCTGCTTATCATTAGGTAGATGCACAACCACATCTGGCTGATAACGCTTGCCCGCCTCGTTTTGTAGATTCACTTGGGTGTGATACTCATGCCCTTCCCTTAGGCCAGACTCAGCCAATACTCTCGCCAGAACCACCTCTCCCCAGTTGCCTTGCTGCTTGTTGTCACCTTTGAGCGCTTGGGTCAGGTTGAGCGCTTCTTTGGCCATCTGCTCGTTGAGGCGCTGCAAGTTCTTCAGCTCATGAACTAAGGTGTGGCGCTCTTTGGCTTCCACAGTAAAGCTGTCATTGACTTGCTTGCGAAACCCTTCCAACTGCTCTTTGAGCGGCGACAGTAAGGCATCCAAACTCTGTTTATTTTGCTGATCAACGCGCGCCGTTTTCTCATCAAACAGCTGACTGGCGAGGTGTTCAAACTGCTGTTTTAGCCGCTCTTCGGCTTTCTCGAGCAGGGCGAGTTTCTCTTGGTTGGCTTGGGTGATCTGTTCATGACGAGCCTCTTGCTCTCTCAAGGTCACTTCGAGCTGCGCCTTTTCATCACGCATCAGTCCAAGTTCGTCGAGGTATTGCTGACGCTCTTGCTTAACACTGTCAAAGTAACGCAGCTTCTCTAGCACCGCCATCAACTTGCCGTGAGACTGCTTGAGCTCAAATGCCGCTTTGTCCCGCGCTGCATCCAACGCTTCCAGCTCTTGCTCGGCCTCCGCTAAGGCGTTTTTTAACTGGGTGATTTCACTGTGTGAGAGTTGTTGCTGAGTATCAAGCTTGGCGCTGAGCAATTGCTGTTGCAGGCGCATTTTCTGGGTGACCCACCAACCGACGACAACGCCACTGGTGACGGCGCTGCCAGCCGCGGTGATAAGAAGAGGGGCGTTATCAAAAATCCATTGCATGAGCGGCGTACATTCATCAAATTCAAGTCATTTGATGGTATTTCACCACTGGATAAATGTCCAGTTTGTAGGGCAATTGGCCTACCGTTAGACTAGCGCATCACTTCACCGTTTTTTAGGCTTACTATGAATGAGCGCCGCGCGCTGGGCTTTGGTTTGTCTGCTGTTTTGCTCTGGTCGACAGTAGCCACCGCGTTTAAATTAACCTTAGCTGAGTTTACTCCAATTCAGATGTTGACGGTCGCCAGTATCGTCTCTGCCCTCGCCTTAACCCTCATCTGCGCCGTGCAAGGCAAGCTCAATACGCTGGTGACCACCTTGACCGCCAATCCGGGCTATTACTTATTACTGGGGATCATCAACCCGCTGGCGTATTACATCATTTTGTTTAAAGCCTACGATCTCCTGCCTGCCTCACAAGCGCAGGCGATTAACTACAGCTGGGCAATCACCCTCACCCTAATGGCGGCGGTGTTTTTAGGTCAAGCCATCCGCAAGCAAGATTGGGTCGCGTGCTGTTTGAGCTACCTCGGCGTCATTGTCATCGCCACCAAAGGCAACGTATTGGCGCTCGATTTTGATAGCCCGCTAGGGGTTGGACTTGCGTTGCTCTCAACGCTGCTGTGGGCAGGATATTGGATCTTAAACACCAAAAACAAAGCCGACCCTGTGGTCGGCGTGCTGCTCGGTTTTCTCGTCGCGATCCCTTTCGCTCTAGGGCTGACGTGGTGGGAAGGAGCTGGCCTTGCCGCCATTTCTCCTCAAGGTTGGCTGGCGGTCAGCTATGTCGGACTGTTTGAAATGGGCGTCACCTTCGTCTTGTGGCTCAGCGCCTTAAAATCCACTCACAATACCGCGAGAATCAGTAACCTCATCTTCGCCTCGCCATTTATCTCTTTGATCTTACTGGCGACCATCATCGGCGAAGCCATTCACCCCAGCACCCTAATCGGCCTTGTGTTGATCATCGCCGGGCTCGTCATTCAACAGGTGAAGTGGAAAAAGAAAGCGCAATGGGCGCGAGATTAAACCCACTGCCCCGCTACATAACCGGAGCTCCAGCACCACTGGAAATTGTAGCCTCCTAGCCAGCCGGTGACGTCGACGACTTCGCCGATAAAGTAGAGGCCTTTGATCGATTTGCACTCCATGGTTTTCGACGACAAGTGATCGGTATTGACGCCGCCTAGGGTGACCTCGGCGGTGCGGTAGCCTTCTGTCCCATTGGGGGCAATGCTCCAATGCTCAAGCGTGTTAACCACCTCTTCCAGAGCCTTGCTGCTAAATTGCTTTAGCGGTTTGTCTTCGAGGGTTTTGCGCTCGATCAACACTTCAACCAGTCGCTTGGGGAGCACTTTCGCTAAGGTGTTTTTCAAGGTTTGATTGGGGTGTTTTTCCAATGAACGCGTTAGCAAGGCTTGCACATCGACATCGGGCACCAGGTTCACTTCAACCGCTTCGCCCGGGGTCCAGTAGGAGGAGATTTGCAACACCGACGGGCCAGACAGACCACGGTGGGTAAACAGCAGCGCCTCTTTGAATTTGGTGTTGTTTTTAGCGGTGATTTCAACCGGAATCGCAATCCCTGACAGTTCAGAAAAATCCTCTTTGTCTTCTTTATGCAGCGTAAACGGCACCAAGGCCGCACTGGTTGGAAGGACCTCAAGGCCGAACTGCTCTGCCACTTTGTAACCAAAGGGGGTTGCGCCAAGCTTAGGCATCGACAGGCCGCCGGTGGCGATGACGAGGGATTCGCACTCAATCGCATGGCCATTGGTCGTCAGAGAAAAGCCATTGGCTTGCTGCTCGATATTGTCAACGGCTTGCTGGTAGCGAAATTGGATACTCGGTTTATCGCACTCGGCGAGAAGCATTTTAACGATGTCTTTGGAGTCATAGTCACCGACACAAAACAGCTGACCATGATCGCGCTCTTCAAACTCGATGCCGTGTTTGTAGATCATCGAGATAAAGTCCCAGTTGGTGTACTGTGCCAAGGCCGATTTAACAAAATGCGGGTTGCGTGACAGGTAGTGTTTGGCAGACACATCGTAGTTGGTAAAGTTGCAGCGGCCGCCCCCAGCGATGAGGATTTTTCGGCCCGGTTTCTTGGCATGATCCAGCACTAACACGCGACGGCCCCGCTCTCCTGCTTGGGCGGCACACATCAGGCCCGCCGCACCGGCGCCAATCACTACTACATCAAACTTCTCTGCCATGGTGGTTACTAACTCTGTCATGATTCAATAAAAAAGGATGTGCACTGAGCACATCCTTCGCAATAGGTGGCTATTTTAACGGCTATTGCCTACCTTGCCAATTTAAAGGCGCCGATCATCAAAGAATAAACGCTGCCAGTAAGGTCACCGCGAGCAATGAGGTGGTGAGTATGAACAGCTCTCTGACGCGATCGCATTTGCCCGTGAACACTTCATCGTGATGATGGTGATACTCTTTGCTTTTGATGTAATGGAACAGGCGGACCTGCTTGGCCATATTGCCGTGCGTGGTAAAGAAACCGTTGCCGTCGACTTGCTGGTACAAAAGAGGATGCGCCTCGCGCATGATGTATATCAGAGAACGCAGTGCAGTGAGGTAACGGGCCATGTTCACCGCCGTTACAAGCATCAACGTGAATAGAATGGTGTCTGCATTGATCATCTTTTCCTCCCTACATCTTCATAGGTTACCGAAGAAAAGACGATCCCATCAGAGCATCTTTCGCTGACAATTATTCAGCGGCGGTATCCATAATAGAAGATGAACCTTCTTTTGCTAAAGCAGCTAGGTCTTTGTCGATGAAGAACAGCGCCTTACCATCTTCACCAACCAGTTCTAGCTTGTCTAAAATCCCTTTAAACAACTTCTCTTCTTCGTGCTGCTCTGCAACGTACCACTGCAAGAAGTTGAATGTTGAGTAATCTTGAGAAGTAAACGCAACGTGAGCCAATTTGTTGATTTTTTGCGTAATCATTTGCTCATGTTCATAGGTCTCGCGAAAGACTTCACCTAGGCTCTCAAATTCATGTTTTGGTGCATCGATAGCACCTAGAATCGGCATTGCCCCCGTTTCACTCACATACGTGAATAAACGCTGCATGTGCTCCATCTCTTCAACGGCGTGTTTGCGTAAAAATTCGGCCGCGCCTTCAAAGCCTTTGTCCTCACACCAAGCACTCATTTGTAAGTATAGATTGGATGAAAAGAATTCGAGATTAATTTGCTCATTCAATTGCTCGACCATCGCTTGTGACAGCATTTCGCACTCCTACTAAGTCTATGAACTTAAACTGACTATATCATGCTAGCCACCATAACACTTTGTATGGTGAATGTGGATATGAGATCACCTTGGCAAAAAATTGACCAGCGAGGTGCTAATCTAACTTTAGGCGAGTGAAATAAGAGGATTCGGTATGAGCTATCAACACATTCTAGTGGCCATCGACCTGTCTGAAGACAGCAAACTGCTGGTAGACAAAGCGGTCTCCTTGGCCAAGCCGCTCGACGCGGCGGTCTCATTTATCCACATTGATGTTAACTACGCCGAGTTGTATACCGGCCTCATCGACATCAACCTGGCGGAGACACAACATCAAGCTATTGAGGCATCGCAAAAGCAATTGCAAAACCTTGCGGACCACGCCAACTTCCCCATTAAACATACCCTAGTGGGCAGTGGCGACTTAGGTAATGAGCTGTGCGATACCATTCAAGAGTTCAACGTCGATCTTGTGGTGTGTGGCCATCATCAAGACTTTTGGAGCAAACTGCTCTCCTCGACCCGTCAGTTGATCAATTGCTCACCGGTCGATATGTTGGTTGTACCACTAAAAGACTGATTCAAGGGATGAATTGAGATAAAATAATCAGATAGTTTTTGATAATGAGTCTTAATCATGTTTTATCTCTCTTCGGTCACCGTGCTGTGGGCGTTCTCCTTCAGCTTGATTGGTGTCTATTTGGCGGGCCAAGTCGACGCGTGGTTTTCGGTTTTAATGCGCGTCGCCTTAGCAAGCTTGGTTTTCCTCCCTTTCCTGAAATTTAAAGGGGTTGAGAAATCCCTGATTGCCAAATTGATGGTCGTTGGCGGCTTTCAACTTGGCTTGATGTACTGTTTCTACTATCAATCCTTCCTCCTTCTGTCTGTACCAGAAGTCTTGCTGTTCACGGTGTTCACGCCGATTTACGTCACGTTAATCTACGATCTGCTCAAAGGTCGCTTTTCACCTTGGTATTTGGTCACCGCGGCGATCGCAGTGGCTGGCGCTGCCTTTATCAAGTTTGCCGGGGTCAATGAGCATTTCTTACTTGGCTTTATGGTGGTGCAAGGAGCCAATCTCTGCTTTGCTATCGGCCAAGTGGGCTACAAATACTTGATGGAAAAGCAGCAAGTCGCCCTGCCACAGCATACGGTCTTTGGTTACTTTTATTTGGGCGCGCTGGCTGTGGCACTCATCGCGTTTGCGCTGATGGGCAACAGTGAGAAATTGCCGAGCACGGCAACGCAATGGGGCGTTCTGACCTACTTAGGCTTGATTGCGTCTGGGTTGGGGTATTTCGCGTGGAATAAAGGCGCGACCATGGTGAATGCCGGTGCGCTGGCGGTGATGAACAATGCATTGGTCCCCGCTGGGCTTATCGTCAATATCGTGATCTGGAATCGCGATGTCGACCTGACGAGACTGACCATTGGCGGCGCTACTATTGTCCTTTCACTTTGGGTCAACGAAACCTGGGTGAAAAAGCGTGTCGCCAACGCCGCGTAAATCCAAAGTCTAGCGCCTAGTCTCGGTTTAATGCACCTTGGCTTGGCGCTTCTCTGTCTCTGCTAAGCCGGTTGGCCAGGTGGGCATGACGTCTAACTTGGCCTGCAGTTTAGCCTGCTTTTTACTGAGCTTTTGCTGTTTTTTCAGCGTTTTTAGCCACTTCTTCTGCTGCTTATAAGCACGTTTGAGCTCTTTTCTCGCTTTCTTGAACGCCTTTTTATCCATCAAATCCAACGTCTCGACTGCCGACGTCATGGAATTCACCGACGTCAGCGTATTTAACTCAACGTCAGCTTTGCGAGCTTTCACTCGCGCGATGACGCGCTGCACGGCTTGCGCTTTTTGCTCTTCACGCTTTGTCTCGATCGCTTGAGCGACATTCTGCGTATCTGAAGGCGCAGAGGCCACCGCCGCTTGTTGAGGTGCTAAAAGTGCAGATTCAGCTCGCGCAGAGAGAGGCTTAAGGATTTTCGGTGTATGAGTCGTTGGCTGGGTATGGGCAGCCGCCGCAATTGACGCCGGTTTGCATAAGTGTTGTTTACTGTGACTGGCACGCGCGCAAGAGCGGCAGACAAACTTGGGTTCAACCACGAGCTTTTCTATCTCACCCAAACTGTGTGCGACTTGTTTACGACTCAACTTGCACAAACGCTTTGCCATCGACTTACCTTAAAAAGAATACGAATAGTTCTTAGTAAGATATATAGTCATCAGACGGGCTTGGCAAGTGTTATTTTCCACCGCGATAAAGCACGGTGTGGTGAGTATAAATAGAATCAGTCACTTAGCTCATGGCTGCATTAACATAGACATCAAAGCGGTTTTTCTTGGTCTCTATTGCCATCGCCGGTTTGACACCATCTAGCCAATCGGCGTAGTCAGGGCGTTTAACCACCACTCGTTTAGTTGCTAACGCTAGTGCTGGCGTGAGTAAGCCATCTGCGTCGTGATCGGCGCCCACAAGCGTTTGAAATACGCGCATCTCTTTTTTCACTAACGCACTTTTCTTTTTGTTCTCAGGGTGAGGATACATGGGATCTAAGTAGACCACATCAGGGCGCACAAAATCAGGCTGACTCGCGAGCGTTTCCAGCGCGTTGTGGCTCGACGCGTGCAGCAGTGACATTCGCTCACTGACCCAGACGCCGATTTCTGGGTCCTGTTTGGCGCGTTCTAAGCCATCATCCAGTAGCGCCGCCACCACAGGGTGACGCTCCACCATCTGCACCTGACAGCCCAAAGAGGCCAACACAAACGCATCTCGCCCAAGGCCAGCGGTGCCATCAAGCACTGTCGGTACCACACCTTTGTTGAGCCCGGCCGCTTTGGCGATCGCTTGCCCTTTTCCGCCCCCAAACTTGCGGCGATGCTCAGCGGCGCCTCCCGCCAGGTCGACATAAATCGCCCCTAATTTGGGCTCATCGGTTTTACGAAGTTCCAAACGCTGCGCCGTCAACACCAAAGCAAACGGACTGGTGTCACTGTGGCTAAGCCCCCAGCGAGCAGCAATGTCGTTCAGTTGTTGGGTCTGTTCAGGGTGTTCGCAGAGAAGTTGCAAATCCACTATCGGCTCCGGTGTAGGTCAGTGTTGAGGGACGCGTGCGCGTCAGTGTAATGGATTTTAGCTGGCTCTACCTAACAGTTTCCCCACTTCGCTACGAACAAATCGCCATTGATGTCTTCGCCCGTTCACGGCAATAATAGTCTTTCTATTCTCAACAAGGCTGACTATGCAAGCTCACTCAACCAAGCTCGATGACCTCGACAAAGCGATTTTGAAAACCTTAATGGAAGATGCGCGGACGCCCTACGCCGAAATGGCGAAGCAATTTGATGTCAGCCCTGCGACCATTCACGTTCGAATAGAAAAGATGAAGTCAGCCGACATCATTCAAGGCACGGAAGTGATTGTCGATACGAAAAAACTCGGTTACGACGTGTGCTGCTTTATTGGTATTAACCTCAACGCGGCGCGCGATTATCACTCAGCTTTGCAAAAGCTCAATGCACTCGAGGAAGTGGTGGAAGCGTATTATACGACGGGTGCGTACAACATCTTCGTCAAATTGATGTGTCGCTCGATTGAGGAGCTGCAACACGTACTGATCGATAAGTTGCAAGCCATTGATGAAGTGCAATCCACCGAAACGCTCATCTCTTTGCAAAATCCCATCAACCGCAACGTCAACCCATAAAAAAGCTCGCGTTGTGCGAGCTTTCTATCAAATCTAACTGAACGAATCCAACTGACCCAATCGAATCGGCAAGGTTATTTGCCTTGGTTTTCCATGTACTGTTTGAGCTGCTCCGCTGAGATGCCCTGCTGGGCAAGTTGCTTTGCGATGATATCTAGCTGCTCGCCTTTACGTGACTCAATCACTTGCTGAAAATGGAACACGATATCACGCAACACATCGAGCGGGACTTGCTTGGCGGCACTGCGAATACGTTCGCTGCTCTGATTGCCGAGCTCATGAATTAATTTACCAAACATCACTTTTTCTGGAGACTCTTCAAGCTGCTCCATCAAACGCGCTTTTTCGTACGTCGTCATCGACATAGAGGTGGTTTTTCCATCGTTACAAGATTAACTTGCCTCAATATACAAGGATATTTTTCCTTGTAAAGCTAAGTGCGCCCTCACTTAGTGATGTGAGCAAGGTGTCGACAACAACTTGCTCATAGCAGCTTATTTATTACGGTTTACTCATAACAGTAGTGCCACTCTCTGCCCGCTTTGGTCCACAAAATCAGTAGTGCTGGTGTGATGATGAGCATCAATGAGGCGATAAGCACTTGCGGCTCCCACCCAAAACGCTGCATGGTGCCGACGACCAAGCCCGCTCCACTCATTTGGAACAGCCCGAGTAGCGCAGCGGCAGTGCCCGCTTTGTCACCGAACGGGGCAAGCGCCTTACCTGCTGCCGCGCCGAGAATCCACGCAAAACCAATCGAGGATAGGAAGATTGGCAGCATAAAGGCAAAGGCACTTGCTTGCGACGCCATTGCTATCATCACGATACCACCTAATCCCAACAACAAGATGCCGACATTGAGCGTTGTATGCGTGCCGAACTTATCCATAAATCTAGGCGCTGTCATACACGCGACAATGTTGATCAACGCATTGATACCGAACCAAAAGGTAAATGCGTTCATGCTTAAGCCAAGATTTTCCATCAGCACCACAGGGGCTGAGGTGACATAACCGAGAATCACCGCCATCGCCAACATACACAACGATGCGTGGAACAAAAACGTCGGCGTACTCAGCACTTGCCAATAGCGTCGTAGACGAAATACCGGCGCGGTGCTGACTTGCGGATTGGTCTCTTTAAGGCCAAACGACATCGCCACCAGACCAATCAACGCGAACCCGGCCATAAAGCTGAAGTTGGCCCGCCAGCCAAATTGCTGAGTCAGCCATGCACCAAGAATCGGCGCCAATGCAGGGATAAAACAGATGGCTCCGTTGAGGTAGCTGATCATCTTGCCACTTTTCTGGGGACCGAAGATATCGCGAACTGTTGCAAAGGCGGCCACCGATGTCGCACACGCTCCTAAGCCTTGCAGCAAGCGCGAAACCAGCATCCACTCGATGTTTTGAGCACTCCACGCCAATAAAGCGCTCGCGGCGTAGATGCTGATCCCACCTAATGCAACAGTTCGACGTCCTAGCTTATCCGCCAGCGGGCCAGCAAACAGTTGGCCGACCCCCATCGCGAACAAAAACCATGTGATGGTATCTTGTGCTAAGGCGTGTTCCACGTGAAACGCTTGAGAAATTTGTGGCAATGCAGGCAGATAAATATCAATTGCCAGCGGGCTAAACAGCACCAACAGGGTCAAAAGAATGAATTGAAGTTTGCCGTAGATGATCGGGTTGTCAGCGTTCACTGCTCGCCTCTTTTAAAATGATTATGCACAAGAAAGGATGAAACTCGGCAAAGTCTAAGTTAGTCTAGATATGACATCCAATGACAAATCATCATTTAAGTTATTCCTTAGGGGAATGTATGAATATAGAGAAGCTTGCTCGCTTAGATTTGAATTTACTGGTGTGCCTCAAGGTTCTTACTGAAGAGCTGAATGTAACACGCGCTGCTCACCGATTGTGTCTCAGCCAATCTGCGGTCAGTAAGAACCTCGCCAAGCTTCGTGACCAATTCGATGACCCTCTGTTCGTACGCCAAGCGCATGGGTTAAAGCCAACGCCCAAAGCCCTCTTTCTTAAGCCTAAATTGGATGCGCTGATCCATCAGCTGGAGCTGCTGACACAACCCGAGCAGTTTCAGCCTGACAGCAGTGATTACAAGTTTCAAATCGCCGCAGTAGAGAGTGTCTACCCGCTGATACTGCCCCATTTTCTACCCGAGATTTTTAAACGTGCCCCCGGTGTCACCATCAGCACCCACTCTTGGTCCGATCAAACCTTTAAGCTGCTGCAAAAAGGCGAAATTGATCTTGGTATTACCGGCAAGGACATCGACATCAATGATGCCAAGCTGACCATGTTGCCGCCGAGTGATATTAGTGAACAAGAGATCTACCGTGATAACCAGATGTGTTTATTGCGCGCGGATCACCCTGCCTTGAGCCGTCCTTGGACGTTAGAACAGTTTCTTAGCCAACGTCATGTTCAAGTACGCTGCGATGGCAACGATCGCTGGCTGCTTGATTATCGCCTTGCCGACATCGGCAAAGAGCGCGATATCGCCATCACTGTTCCGGACTTCAACAGCGCCGCCAGTCTGTGTTCCTACACGGACTTTGTCTTTACCGCGCCAAGCCACTTCGTCAAGCTTGCCTCGAAACAGCTTAACCTCGCGGTGCTGCCACTGCCGTTAGAATTTCCGCCTATGGCCTATACCCTGTTTTGGCATCGCGACCGAGAGAACGACCCGGCTCTTGCCTGGCTCAGACAAATTATCCGCGAAAAGACGACCGCGTTACGATAACCGCGCTACGTTAGCCGCGCTACGCTAACTACGTGACGATAAACGCACTGCTTTTACGTCACGTATTCAGTTAACCTTACCCCGCGAGCCTTACCCGGCTATCGATCCAGACCATTTGCAGCGCTCTGGTAAAAGGAGTAGCTTAATGGCCATCGTCCAAGCCCAAAACGTGATTCGCCCGCTCATCAAGATGCGCGGTCATAACGAGTCTAAGACGTCGGATGGACACCTCTAATAACTGAAGGATTCACAGATGCTAAACACCACTGAACAACGATTGACAGCCATCAAAGAGTGGCTGGTTCAGAACAATATCGATGCCCTTTTTGTGCCCCATGAAGACGAATACTTGGGCGAGTACATTCCTGCGCACAACGAACGCCTGCATTGGCTAACCGGCTTCACTGGTTCAGCCGGGGCCGCGGTGGTCACACAAACAAAAGCTGCGGTGTTTGTCGATGGTCGATACACGGTACAAGTGACCAAGCAAGTCCCTAGCGAGCTGTTCGAATACCGCCATTTAATTGAAGAGCCGGCATTAGACTGGCTGCTCAGTGAGCTACAACCCGGCAGCGTCGTCGCCATTGACCCACGCATGCACAATGCAGGTTGGCTGGAGTCTGCGCAAACCAAACTGGCGGACAAACTTGAACTCAAGCTGTTAACCAGTCACCCCATCGACGCACTGTGGCATGATCGCCCAGCCGCCCTCGAATCACCTGCGCGCTTAATGCCGATTGAATCTGTCGGTCAAACCTCATTATCCAAACGTGAAGAGATTGCCAAGCAACTGACAAAGCAGAACCTTGATGCTGCAGTCGTGACCGCGCTTGACTCTATCTGTTGGCTGCTTAATGTGCGTGGCCTCGATGTCTCTCGCCTGCCCGTATTGTTGTCTCACGCGATTATTCACCGCGACGCCAGTGTTGATTTCTTTATTCGCCAAGAACGTCTGCCGCAAGGCTTTGCTGAGCATGTTGGTACCGGTGTCAGAGTTCATGCTCCCGAGTCTTTGGAGAATATTCTTAACTCGCTTAATGGACGCCGAGTATTACTTGACCCAGCGACGAGCAATGCGTGGTTTAAATTGACACTGCAAAACAGTGGCGCGCATGTCGTAAGTGCAGCCGATCCTTGCTTGCTGCCGAAAGCGCAAAAAAATGCGGTCGAAATTGAGGGCATGAAAGCGTGTCATGTGCGCGATGGCGTCGCCATGGTCAAGTTCCTCTCTTGGCTTGATAACGAAGTCGCCAACGGCCAACTTCACGATGAAGCCTACCTAGCCGACCGTTTAGAAGCGTACCGCCGTGAGGATGAAACGTTAGTAGACCTAAGTTTTGATACCATCTCCGCAGCAGGCAGCAACGCGGCAATGTGTCACTACAACCACGAAAACCAACCGACCCCGGGTCAGTTGAGCCTGAACTCTCTCTACCTGGTCGACTCTGGCGGCCAATACCTCAACGGAACGACGGACATCACACGTACTGTGGCCATCGGTCAACCTAGCGATGAGATGATCAAGCAGTTTACCTTAGCGCTCAAAGGTCATATTGGTGTCGCACGCGCCCGTTTTCCTAAAGGAACACGCGGCTATCAAATTGATACCCTTGCCCGTCAACACCTATGGGCAGAAGGCTTTGACTATGACCACGGTACGGGCCACGGTGTCGGCCACTTCCTCAGTGTCCATGAGGGACCAGCAAGCATTTCCAAACGACAAATTGATGTGGCTTTGATGGAAGGTATGGTGCTCTCCAATGAGCCCGGTTACTACCGCGCCGATGCGTTTGGCATTCGTATTGAGAACTTAGAACTGGTAGTGGAAACCCCAACGCAAGGTGATTTCCCAGTGTTGAGCTTCGAGTCACTCACACGTTGCCCGATTGATAAGCGCAACATCAACATCGATATGTTGACCAAACCTGAGCTCGCTTGGCTTAATGATTACCACCAAAAAGTGTGGAGTGACCTCAGCCCATTGGTCGATGGTGAGGTAAAAACGTGGTTAGAGCGCGCAACGTCGCCCATCGCTCACCGCGACTAATCGCGCTTTGAACACTCGGTAGATCTGCATATCGCGTGAAGGTGAACAAAAGGCTCTCTACATGAGAGCCTTTTTTAATTGTGGCGTGGTTGTTTCACGTGAAACATTATCCAGAATAAATTGCGTTCCAGTCTCGCCAAACGGGGTCATACCCTTTTGAGCGTAACGCCTGCTCGACTGACTCGGCGCTGCGCTCATCACTGATCTCAAACTGTTCCAACTCGACGTCCTGCATCGCGTATCCGCCGGGCTGTGTTTTTGATGCAGCGGACATGGATGTCACACCCAGTGGCAACACATTGTCCCTAAACTGCGGTGACTCTCGTGTCGATAACGAGAGCTCAACCGTCGGATTCAACAACCGATAGGCACAGATTAACTGAACCAACTGCTTATCACTCATCACCGATTTGGGTTGAATCACCCCTTCCGATGCATTGCCCTCACAAGGTCGAAGCCGTGGAAAAGAAATCGAGTAACGAGTTTGCCAATAGGTACGCTCTAAGTAGTCAAGGTGCGCGGCGACGTAAAAACAATCCGTGCGCCAATCGTCCAAGCCGATGAGCGCGCCTATACCGATCTTATCGATCCCGGCTCGAGCCAATCGATCCGGCGTTTCCAAGCGATAGTCAAAATCTGTTTTGTTGCCACGCAAATGGTGCTGCGCGTAAGTGCGACGATGGTAAGTTTCCTGATAGACCATTACTGCATCGAGGCCCAAGGGTTTCAGTTCACGGTACTGCCCTTCATCAAGCGGCTGCACTTCCATTGCCAAGTAGTTAAAGTGCGCTTTAACAAGTGGCAGTGCGCGGCGAAAGTAGTCCATCCCCACTTTGGTTTGATGCTCACCGGTGACCAAAAGCACACTGTCGAACTTCATCAACTTAATCGCGTCTATCTCTGCCGCGATTTCTTGCTCTGTCAGCGTACGGCGTTTAATTCGGTTCTCCATCGAAAAACCGCAGTAGGTACATGCATTGGCGCACAAGTTGGAGAGATAAAGCGGGATATACAATCCAATCGTGTTGCCAAACCGTTTACGCGTGAGCGCATAGGATTGCTGCGCCATTTGCTCAAGGTAAGGCTCTGCCGCAGGTGAAATCAAGGCTTTAAAATCTTCGAGATCACGCTTAGATTTCGCCAATGCGCGTTCCACATCCTGATGAGTTTTCGCGTAAATCGACAGTCTTATGTCATCCCAGTCCATGCGTTGATGAATCGATACAAAACTCATTCTGCGTCCCTCACTCCAAGAAGGCGGTTAATGGGCTAGAGGCAACAGCATGGGTAACCTGACCAGCCAAGCCGGATTCAAACGCTATCCGCCCGCTTTCCACCGCCATCTTAAACGCTTGCGCCATCGCTACGGGATTGCTCGCCGCCGCGATCGCGGTATTCACCAACACCGCATCTGCGCCCATCTCCATCGCTTTTGCCGCATGAGACGGAGCACCAATCCCGGCATCAACAATGACGGGGACACCGGCTTGGTCGATGATGATCTCCAAAAAGTCTTGCGACGCCAGTCCTTTGTTCGAGCCTATGGGAGCACCTAGAGGCATCACTGCTGCGCAGCCCACCTCTTCTAACCGCTTACACAACACCGGGTCTGCGTGGCAGTACGGCAAAACAATAAAGCCATCTTTGACCAACTGCTGTGCCGCTTTGAGGGTTTCAATTGGGTCAGGCATCAGGTATTTAGGATCGGGATGAATCTCCAGTTTAAGCCACTCTGTGCCCAAGGCTTCACGTGCTAAGTGTGCGGCGAAAATGGCATCTTGCGCAGTTTTTGCCCCAGAGGTATTCGGTAATAAATTCACGCCAGCGGCAATCAACGGCGCTAAGATATCATCTTGCTTATCATGGATATCGACGCGCTTGAGCGCCATAGTCGCCAGTTGCGATCCCGACGCCTCAATAGCGCGCGCCATGGTAGTACTGTTCGAAAACTTACCCGTGCCGGTAAACAGACGCGAGTCAAACACTTTGCCCGCGATAGTAAGCGGTGTTATTGGCGCCATGATCAGCCTCCTGCAATGGCTTGAAATAGTGCGATGGCATCGCCTTGATTGACGATATGTCTGTCCCACTCGCTGCGCGGAACGACACAGTTATTGATGGCAAACACACAGCCCACCTCGGCGAGCGATAACTCAGCAATGAGCGCCGTCAATGTTGTCCCTGCGTGAGTCGTATGAGTTTCACCATTGACGGTGATAGTGATGGGTTCCATGTTCATTCCTTAACGGTGTTTGACTGACACACGTGACAAGTGGCATCCACTGAGATAGTTAACGTCTGCCAGCGCATCGTGAGTCCATCAAACAGGTGTAATGTCGATGCGCTAAGCTGTGGCTCATCAAGGGCTAACCATTGAATCGCCGCCAGCGCTTGGTAATTACCTAACGTCCCTACCACCGGACCTACCACGCCAAGTTCACTGCATTTTTGGCCAGAAGGAAGTGAATCGAACGGGTATAGGCAGTGGTAGCATGGACTATCTTGCTGATAGTCAAACAACGCGAACTGCCCTTGCCATCCCATGGCCGACGCCGAGATCAAAGGTGTCCGGTTTTTGAAGCAGAGCCGATTGATTTGCTGGCGCGTTTCAAGGTTGTCTGTGCAATCAAGCACGATGTCGGCAAGCATGATCTCAAGCGCAAGTTGGGTATCATCGAGCCGTTGGTCAATCGCGCGAATGCGAATCAAAGGGTTGAGATACTCTAATTGACTCTTAGCCGCCAACGCTTTGCTCTGCCCTTGGTCATCGTTTCGATAGATGACTTGGCGCTGAAGATTGCTTAGCTCGACACGGTCATCATCCACCAACACCAATTTGCCCACACCAGCGGACGCTAAATAAAGGCTTGCCGCCGACCCGAGGCCACCACAACCAATCAGCAACACATGAGCATCCGACAATTTTGCTTGCCCTTGTTCGCCCCATTGTGGCAACGACACTTGTCTTTGGTAACGTAAGAACGCCTCGTCAGACAGCATAGTCATCCCTGCTCTCCTACTTGCTTGTTTGCCTTCATCAACTCAGTAAAAGCCGTAATGACCGGTTTTGGGTCGTCGGCGAGCGTAATCGCGCGCACGACAGCCAGGCTTGAGACACCGCACTGCCACACCATCGCAGCGTTACCTTGGTCGATACCGCCAATCGCAACCGTAGGAAAGCCCGTACCTTGCGAGCGAGGAATCGAATCAATCAACTGTTGATAAAGCTTCAAGCGCACTAAACCTTGTGGCTTTGAAGGCATAACCTTGGTCGTGGTTGGGAAGATATGCCCCAGTGCGATGTAGCTTGGCGCAATCTGCACAATACGCAGCAGTTCGTAGTAGCCGTGTGTCGAGAGCCCTAAAGCGATATCTGCCTGTGACAATGCCTTCAAGTTCGACGCTTCAATATCTTCTTGGCCAAGGTGAACACCGAATGCACCGTGCTTAATCGCCAACTGCCAATGATCGTTGATAAACACGTTTGCTTGGTATTGCTGACCCAATGCAATCGCACGTATCACCTGCGCCTCCAAATCAGCTTGCTGTGGATCTTTGATGCGCAGCTGTATGGTTTTAATGCCTAGAGGCAGCAATCGTTCAATCCAACGGACATCGTCGACCACCGGATAGAGACCCAACACCTCTTTCGCCATAGAGGGAAAAGAGATCGCGCGGCCTTCAGTTTTCCAACCAACACGAATGCCGAGAGTTTCGTCTTCCAGCACAGGCGTAGGAAATTGCTCAAAACAACATGGCCATTGAGATGTTTCACGTGAAACATGCCCCATCGCACGTGCGAGCGTCAGTGCATCTTCAACGGGAAAATCGAGCGCCCGCAAGGTGATAAACCATGCGAAGTGCTGTGTAGGGTCAAGCGCCATTTGGTGGACATTAAGCGCACGCACTTCAGCATGAGCACGCGTGCTGTGTTGCCAAATATCGAGCACGCGCCCTTCGCACCTTGCGCCAATAACGATCGCATGCGGGGCATAGTCCGCCAGCGAGACATCACCCTCTGCAACTGAGTACACCAGTTGATGAACGTTTTGTTCGCTGTCGTCACTGAGAGAGGAAGACTCAAAGACTTGCGTATCCCGAGCAATCCAAACAGAAGAAGACGCACCGCGCAGTTCAACCGTCGACTCAGCCCCTTCAATCAACTGAATCTCTTGTGTGGCAAACCCTTGCTCGCCGGCTAATGCCAAGCATTGCGCGATATCATCGCGCAATGTGGGCTCTGAGTGAGGAATCACAATTTTCATCGCCGCGTTCCTACGACTCTACACTTTCAGGCTGAGCGGCAGGATGATACAACTCAGAACCCGATTGACGGAACTCCTCTGACTTCTGGCGCATCCCTTCGAGTGGATCATCGAGCATTTTAACGGAGATGGCTTGGTCAGCTTCGACTTGTTGCGTGTCTTTAGCGTACTCGCGCACTTCCTGAGAAATTTTCATCGAACAGAATTTTGGTCCACACATTGAACAAAAGTGAGCCACTTTGCCCGACTCTTGCGGCAAAGTTTCATCGTGGAAAGCTCGCGCTGTATCAGGGTCAAGCGATAAGTTGAACTGATCCTCCCAGCGGAACTCAAAGCGAGCTTTTGAGAGTGCATTGTCACGAACCTGAGCACCAGGGTGGCCTTTAGCCAAATCCGCCGCATGCGCCGCGAGCTTATAAGTAATCAAGCCCGTCTTAACGTCTTCTTTGTTGGGTAGACCAAGGTGCTCTTTCGGCGTCACATAGCAGAGCATCGCACATCCGTACCAGCCGATCATCGCAGCGCCAATGCCAGAGGTAATATGATCGTACCCAGGGGCAATATCGGTCGTCAGAGGACCCAAAGTGTAGAATGGCGCTTCGTGGCAGTGCTCTAGCTGCTCATCCATATTGGCTTTGATCATGTGCATAGGTACATGCCCAGGGCCTTCAATGATCACCTGCACGTCATACTCCCACGCGATCTTAGTCAGTTCACCCAACGTGCGTAGCTCAGCAAACTGCGCTTCATCATTGGCATCGGCCACCGAACCTGGACGCAAGCCATCACCGAGCGAAAGCGCGACATCGTACTTGGCACAAATTTCACAAATTTCGCGGAAGTGGGTGTAAAGGAAGCTTTCTTGATGGTGAGCGAGACACCACTTAGCGATGATCGAGCCGCCGCGAGAGACAATACCCGTGACACGTTTGGCCGTCATCGGCACATAACGCAACAGCAAACCGGCATGAATCGTGAAGTAATCGACGCCCTGCTCAGCTTGCTCGATCAAGGTGTCTCGCATCACTTCCCAATTGAGGTTTTCTGCGATGCCATTCACTTTTTCGAGCGCTTGGTACATAGGCACGGTACCAATCGGAACTGGGCTGTTACGTAGAATCCACTCTCGAGTCTCGTGAATATTGCGTCCGGTCGACAAATCCATCACCGTATCGCCACCCCAACGTGTTGCCCAAACCAATTTCTCAACTTCTTCCTCAATGGAAGAGGTCACAGAGGAGTTACCAATATTGGCGTTCACCTTGACCAAGAAGTTGCGACCAATGATCATTGGCTCCGCTTCCGGGTGGTTGATGTTGGATGGAATGATGGCACGGCCCGCGGCCACTTCTTGGCGGACAAACTCAGCACTGATGTCCTTTGGCAAGTGGGCCCCAAAGCTTTGACCTGGATGCTGTTGGTTCAACACCTCATCGCGATAACGAGCACGCCCCATGTTTTCACGCAGAGCGATGTATTCCATTTCCGGTGTAATCACACCTTGACGCGCGTAGTGGAGCTGAGTAACACACTGACCGCTTTTCGCACGGCGAATGCGAGGTAAGTTACCATAACGCAGCTCGTCTAGCGTATCGTCTTCCAAGCGCTGTTTGGTGTATACCGAACTGACCTCATCGAGCAGCTCCGTATCACCGCGCTCTTCAATCCACTGTTCACGTAACTTAGGTAATCCATGGTAGAGGTCAATCGTATGGTCAGGATCGGTATAAGGACCAGAAGTGTCGTAAACGCGAATCGGCTCATTGGGCTCAAAGATCGGCGCGTCTTTAGTACCGCCAATCAAGCTGTCAGCGAGGGAGATTTCTCGCATAGGAACACGAATATCAGGTCGTGAACCTTCTACATAAACCTTGCGTGAATTGGGGTACGCCTGTACCGAGAGGGTATCAATAAACTGTTTGGCTTCCAGTCTCGCTTGTTTGCGATTCGACATAGCATTTTTCCTTGCTCTTTATTGCTCGTAGGAGCATGAGTGTTAGAGATAAAAATGCTTGGCGGAAAGATGCGACAAGAGGGCGATCTGACGCGGGTATCTATCTGTAGATAGATCGCATGACGCTCAGATCAGAGAGAACGAATCCTAGATTAGGAGGGTCGATATCTTCTCTTGTTCCCTTCGCAGGTATTAACCTGATCAGGTTCAACGGATCCCGAATAAACGGTCTCAGCCTTATGGCACTCCGACAAGTGAACCGAGTATATAAAAACGGCTTGGATAAACCAAGCCGACCTGTGTAAATTTTGTCTAGTGAGGCTCAAAGCACCTCTAAGCAAGCTAGCTTTTGATCAGCAGTTGAAAGCCCACCCAAGCGGCAGAGATGCTTAATACCACATTGAGTAAGACATTGAGTCCCATCTTGAAAAAGGCGCCCTGCTGCATGAGTAAAACGTTGTCCATCGAAAACGTAGAGAACGTCGTCAAAGCACCAAGAAAACCGAGCCCGATGATCTGTCTCCATGGTTCAGTCGCAAGGTTGCCATTTTCAAACGCGGCAATCAGTAAGCCCATCGCCAGTGAGCCGACTACGTTAACAGTTAGCGTACCGTATGGAAAACCTCGCCCCAGTAATGTCGCACACAGCTCAGACACTAAATAACGAGAGCACGCACCAACGGCGCCACCCATGGCAATAAACCCTAAAATTGCAAACTGACCCATAACCCCTCCAAATTTATGGCGTTAGTGTAGCGCCAAACAGACAAAAAAACAGACTTCAGATCAATGTAATGACGCTAAACATCCTGCTAGATTTAAAAAGTTACAGGAGTCACTTTACTTCGATGTAACCCATCAAACCGGTTTTCATGTGCTCTATGACATGACAGTGATACATCCACCGACCGGGGTTGTCCGCGACGAAAGCCGCTTTGGCACGACCATTCTTGCCCAGTAGTACCGTATCCGTATGGAACGGCTCTGGGAGCGGCTTACCGTCCATTTCGAGCACGGTAAAGGTGTGGCCATGAAGATGAATAGGATGATGGTACTGAGTGACATTTTTAAGATCGAAGATGTAGGTTTTGCCTAGCTCCAACTGTGCCAGCGGCGCAGGAATCGAATGACGACTCATCCCCTGCCACGCCACCTTGTTGGTCAACCAAAAGGTTGGACTCGCCTTGCCATCTTTGCCTACGGGCGTCACCGCACCTTGCCACTCAAACACAAAGTCAATCTCTTCAGCGTTGGCAAGATCGAGCGCGGGCACAGGGTTAAGAGGCAAGTTTGGCAGCGCTTGATCCTGTGGCAAATCAGACGCGACGACATCAAATTCACACAGAGGAAAAGGGAAACGCCCCTTCATTTGACGAACAAACACTTTGTTGCCAGCAGATGGTGCAATCAGACCAAGATCCACCCTCATGCCCGGTCCCATTTTATGCTGAGAGAGCTCAATTGGCGTGCTGACCGGGTTACCATCAATCGCCAATATCCAAGCCTCTGCCCCTTCAATCGCTATTGGATAGGTAATGGTATTGTCGACATTTGCAATGCGTAAGCGAGTGGTCGCGTGTGCTTTAAGCGTATATACAGGCTCATGAACGCCATTCACACTGCTCCACTCCCCTGGAGTGCCCATCCGAGCACTTAAACGTGGAATCATTCTCTCCTTCCACTGCCCCTGGCTGTCAATGTGCCAATGCTTGAGCATCAACGCATGCTCTTCATCAAAAACCACGGGGTCGCGCTCTTCAACAATAATCAGTCCAACGAGTCCTCGCCCTAACTGTTCAACGCTGTTCATGTGTGGGTGATACCAAAACGTGCCTGCGTCAGGCGGAGTGAATCGATACTCAAACGTCTCTCCCGGCATGATAGGCGCTTGACTGAGAAAAGGAACGCCGTCCATCTCGATAGGAATTCGCAAGCCGTGCCAATGTATGGTTGTAGGCTCTGACAGTTTGTTCGTGAAACGAATCACGACCTCTTCCCCCTGACGACAATAGAGTGTCGGCGCAGGGATCGCACCATTAAACCCCAGTACGTCTGTTTGATACCCAGGGACGAGTTCGGCCCGGCTAGGCTCAGCAGTGAGCTCGTAAACATAGCCTTCTCGAGTCCGAGTTTGCCGAGTCACTGAACAAGCAGGAATCATTGAGAGAGCAGACAAAGCAAGTGAAGATTGAAGAAATTGGCGACGACTCAAAGCCATAACGGTAAACACCTAAAACAGACAAGACGTATAATGTAGCAAAATACTGCGAATGATTCTCAGTGCAATGAGCGATTTGTGGTTTTGTCGCGTGCAAGATTAAAAAGACGGAGACAAAAAAGGCTCTAGTCTTACGTCGGGGACGCCTAGTCTAGAGCCTCAAATCTCAAATTTGGTATGTATAGATATAAAAAGGCTCTAGTCTTTCGACTAGAGCCTTAGAATATGGCAGGGGTGGAGAGATTCGAACTCCCAACACGCGGATTTGGAATCCGCTGCTCTGCCAATTGGAGCTACACCCCTAAAATTAGGTTCAAATTGTTCGTGGAAGAGAGATTCGAACTCCCAACACGCGCCTTCTCGAGGACTTTTGGGGAATCCGCTGCTCTATTAATGAGAGCTACCCCCCTAAAAATTAGATTCAAAAAAACCTCGATAAACGAGGTTTATAAGTGGCGGAGTGGACGGGACTCGAACCCGCGACCCCCGGCGTGACAGGCCGGTATTCTAACCAACTGAACTACCACTCCGCAGTGGTATCACTCGCCTAAGCAAGTGTCCATAATTTGAAGCCTGGCGATGTCCTACTCTCACATGGGGAAGCCCCACACTACCATCGGCGCTAATTCGTTTCACTTCTGAGTTCGGCATGGAATCAGGTGGGTCCAAATCGCTATGGTCGCCAAGCAAATTCTGTTTAAGTTCCTAGAAGTTAGTGCCTAGTTCCTAGAACTTAATAATTCGGAAAGCTGTGTTTATCGTTTCTAGCGACTAGGAACTAGTCACTCGTCTCTTCATTACACATTCAATGTTCTTCATTGAGTCCATCAAAACCCTTTGGGTGTTGTATGGTTAAGCCTCACGGGCAATTAGTACAGGTTAGCTCAACGCCTCACAGCGCTTACACACCCTGCCTATCAACGTTCTAGTCTCGAACAACCCTTAAGGATACTTAAAGTATCAGGGAAGACTCATCTCAGGGCTCGCTTCCCGCTTAGATGCTTTCAGCGGTTATCGATTCCGAACTTAGCTACCGGGCAATGCGATTGGCATCACAACCCGAACACCAGAGGTTCGTCCACTCCGGTCCTCTCGTACTAGGAGCAGCCCCCTTCAATCTTCCAACGCCCACGGCAGATAGGGACCGAACTGTCTCACGACGTTCTAAACCCAGCTCGCGTACCACTTTAAATGGCGAACAGCCATACCCTTGGGACCGACTTCAGCCCCAGGATGTGATGAGCCGACATCGAGGTGCCAAACACCGCCGTCGATATGAACTCTTGGGCGGTATCAGCCTGTTATCCCCGGAGTACCTTTTATCCGTTGAGCGATGGCCCTTCCATTCAGAACCACCGGATCACTATGACCTGCTTTCGCACCTGCTCGAATTGTCATTCTCGCAGTCAAGCGGGCTTATGCCATTGCACTAACCTCACGATGTCCAACCGTGATTAGCCCACCTTCGTGCTCCTCCGTTACTCTTTGGGAGGAGACCGCCCCAGTCAAACTACCCACCAGGCACTGTCCTCACCCCGGATAACGGGGCTAAGTTAGAACATCAAACATACAAGGGTGGTATTTCAAGGTCGGCTCCACAGATACTGGCGTACCTGCTTCAAAGCCTCCCACCTATCCTACACATGTAGGCTCAATGTTCAGTGCCAAGCTGTAGTAAAGGTTCACGGGGTCTTTCCGTCTAGCCGCGGGTACACTGCATCTTCACAGCGATTTCAATTTCACTGAGTCTCGGGTGGAGACAGCGTGGCCATCATTACGCCATTCGTGCAGGTCGGAACTTACCCGACAAGGAATTTCGCTACCTTAGGACCGTTATAGTTACGGCCGCCGTTTACCGGGGCTTCGATCAAGAGCTTCGACCGAAGTCTAACCCCATCAATTAACCTTCCGGCACCGGGCAGGCGTCACACCGTATACGTCATCTTACGATTTTGCACAGTGCTGTGTTTTTAATAAACAGTTGCAGCCACCTGGTATCTGCGACTCTCAATAGCTCCATCCGCAAGGGACTTCACCGTCAAGAGCGTACCTTCTCCCGAAGTTACGGTACCATTTTGCCTAGTTCCTTCACCCGAGTTCTCTCAAGCGCCTTGGTATTCTCTACCCGACCACCTGTGTCGGTTTGGGGTACGATTCCAACTTATCTGAAGCTTAGAGGCTTTTCCTGGAAGCATGGCATCAATGACTTCACGCCCTTGGGCGCTCGACATCGTGTCTCAGCCTTAAAGAGAGCCGGATTTACCTAACTCTCAAGCCTACGCACTTGAACCTGGACAACCGTCGCCAGGCCCACCTAGCCTTCTCCGTCCCCCCATCGCAATAAGTTGAAGTACGGGAATATTAACCCGTTTCCCATCGACTACGCCTTTCGGCCTCGCCTTAGGGGTCGACTTACCCTGCCCCGATTAACGTTGGACAGGAACCCTTGGTCTTCCGGCGAGGAGGTTTTTCACCCCCTTTATCGTTACTCATGTCAGCATTCGCACTTCTGATACCTCCAGCATGCTTTACAACACACCTTCAACGGCTTACAGAACGCTCCCCTACCCAATACAGTAAACTGTATTGCCGCAGCTTCGGTTTATAGCTTAGCCCCGTTACATCTTCCGCGCAGGCCGACTCGACTAGTGAGCTATTACGCTTTCTTTAAATGATGGCTGCTTCTAAGCCAACATCCTAGCTGTCTAAGCCTTCCCACATCGTTTCCCACTTAGCTATAATTTGGGACCTTAGCTGGCGGTCTGGGTTGTTTCCCTCTCCACGACGGACGTTAGCACCCGCCGTGTGTCTCCCGGATAGTACTTACTGGTATTCGGAGTTTGCAAAGGGTTGGTAAGTCGGGATGACCCCCTAGCCTTAACAGTGCTCTACCCCCAGTAGTATTCGTCCGAGGCGCTACCTAAATAGCTTTCGGGGAGAACCAGCTATCTCCAGGTTTGATTGGCCTTTCACCCCTAGCCACAAGTCATCCGCTAATTTTTCAACATTAGTCGGTTCGGTCCTCCAGTTGATGTTACTCAACCTTCAACCTGCCCATGGCTAGATCACCTGGTTTCGGGTCTATATCCAGAGACT
>NZ_JCBDGH010000084.1:0-45647 GCF_059833955.1 Vibrio sp. R15-SG3-ISO1A | reverse complement strand
AAGTAAAAACGGCGGCAATGAACACCATCGTCACTCAAGCTTCACATCAATTGACCTACAGCGAACGCGAGTATCTGAATGTTCGCAATCAGTTTGTTTCTGTCGTCAATTTGTTATCGCACAGTCGTAATCTTTATGACTATATTGCCGAGCCAACGGACGAGCATAAAACCATTGTCGAGCAGTCTTGGGTCTCGGTGACCGACAGCCAGTTGTGGTATACCCAAGTCCGCTATCTGGATCGTCAAGGCAAAGAGCAGATCCGCGTGAACTTCCTCGATGGCAAAAGTGTGGTCGTGAGTGAGGAGAACCTGCAAAATAAATCGCAGCGCGACTACTTTGATTACGCTCAAACTCTGGCAAAAAATGAGATAGGGACTTGGGGCGTCGATTTGGAAATCGAGCGTGGTGAGGTGGTGTATCCCTATCGTCCTAGCCTGCGTTTGTTGACACCGATATACATTGATGAAGTGAAGACGGGTTACCTTATTCTTAATGTCGATGTGGAAGCGTTGGCATCGAGACTCAACTATGCCCCCGATGGCCTACTGAGGCCAAAACTCGCTAATGACGGCGGTTATTTCTTAGTGAGCGACAATCAACAAGAGCGTTTTGGCCATGTGATTGAAGAGCGTAAGCACTTCAGTTTGCCTCAACTCTTTCCTCAAGCTTGGGCCAAGATGCAGGTCAAAGAGTCCGGCTCAGTGATGGAGAACGGCGAGCTACTCGTGTTTGAGAAGTTGTACCTTTCCCCGAGCCATGAGATGTACTTGGTGATCCATTTAAGCCAGCAGCAGCTCAATGATCTCACGGGTCGAGAGTTATTGGAGCTGTTTCAAGAGGCACTACTCGCGACGCTACTGGTGATCGCAGTGATCGTGCCTGGCAGCGTATTGATCTTCTATTATCGTAAACGCAGTATTGAGAGCCAACTGGCGAGAGCGGCGCTCAGTGGGATGTCGGCGGTGATCATCACCGACCGCTGGTATCGAGCAATTTTAGTCAATGATGAGTTCAATAAGCTTACGGGACTAAGCCAAAAAGAGGTGGTGAATCGGAATGTGTTCAAGATCTTGCTGGGGGAAAAGCAGATCGAAGCCTCAATGCACATTTTTGAACAACTGTCTAAGCATCAGTTTTGGGAAGGAGAGGTGAGACTCAACAGTTCGCCGCTCGATTATGACGTCACTGTGATTGCACGTGTTCAGAGCGTATTATCGAAAACAGGCAGCGTCAGTTATTACATCACCTCTCTCGTGGATATCTCCGATCGTGTTGCCCTTGAAGAGCGCCTCAGGGTGCTGAGCGAAATTGATGAGCTAACCCAGCTTTGGAATCGACGTAAGTTTGATGCAGAGCTAAGAAAGAGCGCCAAGCTAGTGGAGCGCTACGGAGAGAGTAACACCACCTGCCTTGCCTTGATCGATATTGATTACTTTAAGCGAATCAATGATGAGCAAGGGCACGACCAGGGGGATCGCGTGATTCAGCGAGTAGGAAATCTGATCAAAGAGCGCTTACGCGATACCGATTTTGTGGCGCGAATTGGCGGCGAGGAGTTTGCAGTGATCATGCCTCACACGCCGCTTGAAGAAGCAGAACGTGCGCTCGATAGGTTGCGGGTAGCAACGGCGAATCAGCTGGATATTCCGGTCACGATCAGTGTTGGCGTCACGGATATGACGAACGATTACACTCGCTGTTATAAATGCGCGGATATCGCGCTGTATGAATCAAAAACCTTAGGGCGCAACCGCGTCTCTACTTGTCGCAGTAGCGACGACATCGCATAACGAACTCTTTTGTCTTTAAGCATGCCTCGTCTTCAAGTACGTCTTGTCTTCATTGAGCACGTCAGTGCCTAAGTTAGTCCCCGCAATCTTCTTGCTAATCTCACTCTCTTTGTTAACTGCTCTATGCGTCTCCGTGATTGCAGGCAAAAGAAAAGGGAGCCGAAGCTCCCTTGATTCATGTTACTGAGTTCAACGATTATAGAACGTGAACTGACGCTGTGTTGGTTGTGCCAGAAGCAACAAGTGCACCTGATACCATTACAACGATGTCGCCTTTGTTACCAAGGCCAGACTCAAGTGCCAACTCTTTACCTTTGATGTAGAAAGAGTCAGTGCTGTCGATTGAGTCAACCAATACTGGGCGAACGCCTTTAGTCAGAACAAGTTGAGCAGCTGTCTTCTTGTTAGTCGTTAGCGCTAGGATGTTTGCTGTTGGGAAGTACTTACGTACTGAACGAGCAGACTTACCGCCTTCTGTTGCAACAACGATAAGAGGAGCCGCTAGCTTCTCAGCAGTGTCTACAGCGCCTTTACATACCGCTTCAGTGATGCGTAGACGTGGGCTGTCTAGACGTGAACCTAGTTCCGCTTTTAGTGCAGAATCCGTGCGGTTAGCGATTTGAGCCATGATAGTTACCGCTTCTACAGGGTACTTACCTTTCGCTGTTTCGCCAGAAAGCATCACTGCATCTGTACCGTCCATGATAGCGTTCGCTACGTCACCCGCTTCTGCGCGTGTTGGACGAGGGTTCTTGATCATAGAATCCAGCATTTGAGTCGCTGTGATAACCACTTTACGTGCACGGTTACATTTCTCGATCATCATCTTCTGAGCGAAGATCACTTCTTCTGCTGGGATTTCAACACCTAGGTCACCACGAGCAACCATGATACCGTCAGAAAGCTCTAGGATCTCGTCGAAGTTATCCACACCTTCTTGGTTTTCGATCTTAGAGATGATGTGGATGTTTTCGCCGCCGTTGGCGTCTAGAAGTTCACGGATTTCTTTCACGTCTGCTGCTTTACGAATGAAAGAAGCGGCAACGAAATCAACGCCTTGCTCACAACCAAATTTAAGGTCGTTTTTGTCTTTTTCAGATAGAGCTGGAAGTTGAACAGAAACACCAGGAAGGTTAACACCTTTGTTTTCACCCAGTGCGCCGTTGTTTAGAACTTTACACTTCACTTCAGTTTCTGTTGTTGCGATCACTTCCATCTCGATAAGACCATCATCGACTAGGATAGTGTTGCCAACGTTTAGGTCAGCAGCGAAACCTGCGTAAGTGACTGCAACGGTGTTTTTGTTACCAACAACAGAAGTGTCTGTTGTGAATGTGAATTCTTGACCCGCTTCTAGATCAACGTCATCGCCGTTTTCTAGTTTGATCGTACGGATTTCAGGACCTTTAGTATCCAGAAGAATCGCAAGCTGCTTACCAGTGTTTGCCATGACTTCACGGAAGTTCGTGATACGAGTGCCGTGTTCTGCGTAGTCACCGTGAGAGAAGTTAAGACGCATTACGTTCATGCCTGCGTTTACAAGCTCAGTCAGTTTCTCTACAGATTCAGTTTTAGGGCCAATCGTACATACGATTTTGGTCTTTTTCATGGAAGATACTCTCCGGTCAATAATAGTTACAATTTGAAAGTCATGGATCATGTCGAAGTCGAGCGTTTTCTCGGGCTAAATGAGACGTTGCTCATAGAGATAAACGTACTTTCAAGGTCAACTTCGCTACTGAAAGTCTTTCATCAAATTTAGTCATTTTATGACTAAATTGATGGGAAAATTCGCCGCAAATTTGTGACTAACCTAGGATATCAGCGGTTAGTTGCAAAAAAATAACAGTCAATTCTGTAATTTTTTTTCTTTTCGGTGGCGAATTCTACCACTGATTGACTCAAGGATCACTGTTTAAGAATTGTCTTAGGACAAGGTTTTGCCGCAATTTTTTTATTTTTTGGTTCAAAATAAATGGACGTAAATGTTTCGTTTTGATTATAATTTGTTTTGATTTGAAACTTTGATTTTTGGTAATCATGTCGAAACGAAATACCCAATTAAGAAGGCACTCTATTTCCCATCTCGTTAACGAGAAAGGAGAGGTCAGTGTTGAAGAGCTTTCTCAGCGCTTTGAGACCTCTGAGGTCACGATTAGAAAGGATCTGGCTTCTTTAGAGAAAAATGGTCAGTTGCTTCGCCGTTACGGTGGGGCGATCGCGCTACCGAAAGAAGTCGTCAGCGATGAATTGAGTGAAAATGTTTCGGTTCGCAAGAATGAGCTAGCGAAAGCTGCCGCCACCTTAATCCGTGAACACAACCGCATTGTCATCGACAGTGGTAGCACGACGGGCGCATTGATTCGTCAACTGGATGGCATGCGTGGTTTGGTGGTGATGACGAACTCGCTCAATGTCGCCAATGCGCTTAACGAATTAGAGAGTGAACCCACTTTACTAATGACGGGCGGCACTTGGGATGCTCATTCCGAGTCGTTTCAAGGACAGGTGGCGGAGTCGGTACTGCGTTCCTACGACTTTGACCAGCTTTTTATCGGTGCTGACGGCGTCGATTTGGCGCGTGGCACCACCACGTTCAATGAGCTTGTGGGTCTTAGCAAGGTGATGGCGGAAGTCTCACGCGAAGTGATTGTGATGGTCGAGTCCGAGAAAATTGGCCGTAAAATCCCAAACTTAGAGCTCGCCTGGGACAGTATTGACGTATTGATTACCAACAGCGATTTGCCGCCGGAGTACCAACAACAGATTGAGTCTCACGGCGTCACCGTAATTTGTGCCTAAACTTAAGTGTGAGTCTAGGCATCTCGTTTTAACCATATTATCGGCGCACGAACCGAATTGGCCACTTGGCGATAGACGCCAGTGTTTTTTGCTTGCTGCTTATTCGGCTGACGCCTAAATCAAACAACCCTAGCAAAAGGGAAGGGAGTAGAACCTATGTGTGGAATCGTTGGTGCAGTGGCACAGCGTGATGTGGCGGAAATTTTAGTAGAAGGTCTCCGTCGCCTTGAATACCGCGGCTATGACTCAGCCGGTGTGGCGGTGGTCGACAGTGACAATAACCTCACTCGCGTACGTCGTCTCGGTAAGGTGCAAGAGTTGGCCGACGCTGTCGAGCAAGCGAACGTGCTTGGTGGCACTGGCATCGCACACACACGCTGGGCAACGCACGGTGAGCCGTCAGAAGTGAACGCGCACCCACACATGTCTGGCGATATTGCCGTCGTCCACAACGGGATCATCGAAAACCACGAAGCGTTGCGCGAGCTGCTTCAATCTCGTGGTTACGTGTTTGAATCACAAACTGACACCGAAGTGATTGCACACTTGGTTGAGTGGGAACGTCGCACTTCAGACACATTACTTGAAGCGCTGCAAAAAACCGCCAAGCAACTGGAAGGCGCTTACGGCACGGTAGCCGTGGATCGCAAAGATCCCTCTCGCATTGTGGTTGCCCGTTCGGGTAGCCCAATTGTGATTGGTTTTGGCGTCGGTGAAAACTTCCTTGCGTCTGACCAACTTGCGCTGCTGAGCGTGACGCGCCGCTTTATGTACCTAGAAGAGGGCGATGTTGCTGAGGTGACTCGTCGCTCAGTAACTGTCTTTGATGCCAACGGCGAAGCGGTTGAGCGTGAAGTGATTGAGTCCAACGCTGAGCACGATGCCGGCGATAAAGGCAAGTACCGTCACTTTATGCAAAAAGAGATTTTTGAGCAGCCGACGGCGCTGATCAACACAATGGAAGGTCGTATTTCCGACAAGGCTGTCATCACCAATGCGATTGGCGTGAATGCCGAAGAGATCCTGAGCAAAGTCGAGCACGTGCAGATTATCGCGTGTGGTACCTCTTACAACTCAGGCATGGCGGCACGTTATTGGTTTGAATCCATTGCTGGCGTTAGCTGTGATGTGGAAATCGCGTCTGAGTTCCGTTACCGCGATTTCGTGGTTCGTCCAAACAGTTTGTTGGTGACGTTATCTCAATCTGGTGAAACGGCGGATACCTTAGCCGCGCTGCGTTTGGCTAAAGAGAAAGGCTACATGGCGGCGATGACCATCTGTAACGTCGCGGGCTCCTCACTGGTGCGTGAGTCTGACTTTGCCTTTATGACGCGCGCAGGCACAGAGATCGGTGTGGCCTCGACTAAAGCGTTTACGACTCAGCTTGCTGCGATGCTGATGATGGTGGTGTCTATTGGTCGCTTGCAAGGCCGCGTTAATGAAACGCGCGAAGCGGAGATTGTAAAAGCGCTCCATGAGCTACCAAGTGCGATTGAAAAAGCGCTCGCCTTTGACAAAGAGATCGAAGCGCTGGCTCCAGATTTTGCCGATAAGCACCACACCTTGTTCCTTGGCCGCGGCGAGTACTACCCAATCGCGATGGAAGCGTCGCTCAAGCTCAAAGAGATCTCTTACATTCACGCAGAGGCCTACGCCGCGGGTGAACTGAAACATGGCCCTCTAGCATTGATTGATGCGGACATGCCTGTTGTCGTGATCGCGCCGAGCAACGATCTGCTTGAGAAATTGAAATCTAACGTTGAAGAAGTGCGCGCTCGTGGTGGCCTTCTGTATGTCTTCGCCGATGCTGACGCTGGGTTTGAAGGCGATGAGAATATGAAGATCATTAAGATGCCGCACGTTAACGAAGTGACCGCACCTATCTTCTACACCGTTCCAATGCAGCTGCTGTCTTACCACGTTGCCCTGATCAAAGGCACCGACGTCGACCAACCTCGCAATCTAGCGAAAGCGGTAACGGTGGAATAACAGCCAAAAAAAGGCCTAGCATCTCGCTAGGCCTTTTAGTATCTGCTTGATTACCAGCGGTAATTGGCATTTAGCACCACTGAACGTGATTGGCCGTAGTAGCACCAGTAATCACAACCAGACACATACTCTTTGTCTAGGATATTGTTGACGTTGAGTTGAGCTTGCCATTGCGACGTGATGTCGTAGGAGACAGATGCATCCCACAAGGTCACAGATGGGACTGTCAGATCTGACCATTTCGGATTGTCTTTTGATTCACCTACGTAACGAACACCAGAACCAATATTTAGCCCAGGTATCCATGCTTGAGCGCGGTAGTCCAACCAAGCTGAGGCTTGATGCTCAGGAATCAGTGCGGCTCTCTTGGTTCCTTGTCCGCTTGTTTCCTCTGTTTTTGCATTGGTATAGGTGTAGTTTGCCGAGAGTTTGAGATCATCCGTTAGCTGAGCAACGGTTTCAATTTCGATACCGTTTGATGTCGCTTCACCCGTTTGTGTGACTTGATAGGTATCAGGGTTGGTGACCAAAGCGTTTTTCTCACTGATGTCAAACCAAGCGACATTGATGTACCCATCCAAGAATTCTGGCTGGTACTTCACACCGACTTCCACTTGCTCACCTTCGAGAGGCTTATACAGTTCTCCTGTACCACTATCAATCGTGCTCAGGACTTCAAAGGATTGTGAGTAACTCGCGTAGGGTGACAATCCAATGTCCGACAAATACATAACACCTGCATTTAACGATAACTGGCCATCATCTCGTGATTTCTTGTCTGAGCTGCTAGCCGTTTGGCCAACGTTCTCAGTGCTAACCCAATCGTAGCGAGCTCCCACGCTGCCGACCCATCCTTGGTTAAGTTTTATTTGATACTGAGAGTAAACACTGGCTTGCGACTTGGTGATTTCACGATGTGTATTGTTCGCCATGTCGAGCGGGGTGTAATTACCGTACACAGGATTCCAAGGGTTGATGGTACCAAATGCGTAGCTGTCTTGCTCTTCACCTTCAGTTTCATGGCGTTGAAGATCAAAACCTACAAGCACAGATTGCTCTGCGTTTGAGGTATACCAAGTACCCACAGCGTTGTTATCGAAAGTGAAGCTCTGGTTTTTCCCATCTCGATAAACCACCCCTTGTCCTAGCTCTTCAACACTCGAGTCATTGTTGAAAAATGCATAGGAACTTCTAAGGTACAACTCATTGGATGCGTAATTGAGATTTTGGGACCAAGTCCAACTGTCATCGATATCGTGTTGAAGTAGGTAACCTAGAGAAAACTGTGTTCTTTCATACTTGTCGTAATCAGGTTGGCCTAGGTTCGTACTTGGATCGATACTACCGAAATCGGAACCGATCAAAGTGCCCGCTGCCGGGAAGAATGGGTTGGTTGGTACACCGTCGTCTTCAAGGTAGGTAGCCAGAAGAGTCAGAGTTGTGCGATCTGAAATGTCGATCTCAAGGCTAGGAGCTAAGTAGAATCGATCATTCTCAGTCTCGTTTAGCTCTCCTTCACTGCTTTTCATCGCTCCAACCAGTCGATATCTGACAGTGCCATCTTCATTGGCAAGATCGGAAACGTCGAATGCGATCGATTGATGATTGTTCGTACCTACCTCCACTTTTAATTCGCCTTGTGGCGTGAAGGTTGGTTTTTTCTGAACAGCGTTGACCACACCGCCAGGTGATGACTCACCAAATAAAATGGCGGATGGACCTTTGATGACTTCGATACTTTCCAGTCCGTAAGGTTCGACTAGCCAAGTGTAGTAGCCATCACGAAATAGACGGTTGCCGTCTAGGTAGGTTGTTGCATTGAACCCGCGAACTTTAAACCAATCCGTATCATTATCCGCACCATAAGGCTGAGCCGTTACACCTGACGTATAACGCAGCGCTTCATCAAGCTTTTGTGGGGCGCGAGTGCGTAGGTCATCTTCGGTGACAATCGACACACTGCGAGGCGTTTCTTGGGCAGGGGTGTCGACTTTAAGTGCTTGGGCTGTGACTGTGATGGTTTCCAGTTCCGTGGTGCTCTCTTGTGCAAAGACAGCGCTTGAACATACCACTGCAGCAGGCGCCAATCCCAACCAGATCGCTTTACGAACGGCGACTGAAAGAGGAGTTTGGTTATGCATGTCCTTTTCCTATAAATGAAAGTTAAATTAGTAATGATATTTATTATTATTCGTATTGGTTTTTATTTTACTGACTTTTTCATCAAAAGATAGTAAAACGTGCCCGACCCGAAACCCGAAACCCGAAAGTAGGAAGCATGTTCAATTGGTTTGAAAAATTAACGCAAGCGTTTCCCGAGCAAGAGCCGCAAATGCCGCCGAAGCATTTACTCGGCTTTTGTCGTCACTACACCCGAGGCTTTGAAGTGCCATTACTCTTGATGGCGATACTCAGTGCGTTGATTGCCTGGACGGAAGTGACGCTGCTCGGTTACATGGGCGAACTGGTCGATATTCTCAGCACCCAAGATCGCGCGACGTTTTGGCAAGACCAAGGCGATCGGATGTGGACTATGGTGCTGCTGGTGGTGGTGGTGATGCCCGCGCTGGGGATTACCCACTCGATGATCATGCATCAAACCTTGCTAGGCAATTATCCGATGTCGATTCGTTGGCTGATTCACCGCTATTTGCTCAAGCAAGCGGTCGGCTTTTTCCAGCGAGATTTTGCTGGCCGAGTGGCAACCAAGGTGATGCAAAGCGCCCTGGCTGTACGTGAAACCGTGATGAAGCTGGTTGATGTACTGGTGTACATCTCGGTCTATTTCGTGGCGATGATCTGGATGATGGGCGAATCGGATCTGCTATTGATGCTACCGATTGCGATTTGGTTGGTGATGTACATTCTTATCCAGCTGTTTTTTATCCCACGTTTGAAAAAGGTGGCGACTGACCAAGCCGATGCGCGCTCAGTGATGACGGGGCGAATTGTCGATACCTACACCAATATTTCAACCGTTAAGCTTTTCTCCCACTCCAAGCGTGAATTGGAGTATGCCAAAGGCAGCATGAAGCAGTTTTTGCTGACGGTATATCGCCAAATGCGCATGGTGACTTGCCTGCTATTGAGTGTTGATGCGATTAACTATCTGCTGCTCATCTCTATTGCCGCTTTGTCGGTCATGTTATGGCTTGAGGCGAGTGTCACCATCGGTGTGATTGCGGTGGCGATCAGCATTGCGCTGCGCGTACAAGGCATGTCGAAATGGATCATGTGGGAAGTGAGCGCGCTGTTTGAAAACATTGGTACCGTGGTCGATGGCATGAACACCATCTCCAATGATGTTGAAGTGCAGGATAAACCCAATGCACCCGCGTTGACGGTGACAAAAGGCGCCATCGAGTTCGACGCCGTGGATTTTGACTACACCGATGATAAACCGGTGTTTGAGCAGCTTAACCTAGCCATTAAACCGGGTGAAAAAGTCGGGATTGTTGGCCGCTCCGGTGCAGGTAAGTCGAGCTTGGTTAACTTGCTGCTGCGTTTTTACGATTTGAAAGGCGGCGATATTCGCATTGATGGTCAAAACATCGCAGACGTAAGCCAAGAGTCTCTGCGCCAGCAGATCGGTATGATCACACAAGACACCTCACTGCTGCACCGTTCGATCAAAGAGAACATCCTCTACGGTGATCCTGATGCCGACGACGCGGCGCTGATCGAGGCGGCGAAAAAAGCCCATGCGCACGACTTTATCTGTGGCCTCAAAGATGAGCAGGGGCATAGCGGCTATGATGTCGAAGTGGGTGAGCGCGGGGTGAAATTATCCGGTGGGCAACGTCAACGTATTGCCATAGCGCGTGTGTTACTTAAAAATGCGCCGATCTTGATTATGGATGAAGCGACGTCCGCGCTCGATTCCGAAGTGGAATCGGCCATTCAAGAAAACTTGCAAGTGCTGATGGAAGGCAAAACCGTGATCGCGATTGCACACCGTTTATCGACTATTGCTGCTATGGATCGCTTGATCGTGATGGATCAAGGCCGTGTGGTTGAGCAAGGCAGTCATCAAGAGCTCCTCGCACAAGAAGGCATCTACGCCCAACTTTGGAAGCACCAAACTGGCGGCTTCTTAGGTTAATCTTTCCAACCTCCATCACTCAAAAAGGTTCAACGATAGCGCGCTATGGTTGAACCTTTTTTTAATTACTCATATTATAAGGAAATAAAATTGATAATTGTTATCATTTTGTTTTCTTCGCTTTAAGAAAGAGTAATGCTAGACCCCCATCAACACAGTGCACGTCTCGCGGCTTCGTCCCTGGTCGTCGGTTACGATACACCGATCGTCAACAACATCAGTCTTGAGATTCAACCCGGTAAACTGACGATTTTGGTCGGTTCGAATGGGTGTGGAAAATCGACGCTGCTTAAATGCTTAGCACGAGTGTTGCCACCGATGTCTGGTCAGGTGTTGCTCAATGATGAGCCCATTCATCAATTGGGGGCGAAAGCGGTAGCAAAAACTTTAGCGCTTTTGCCACAAGGCCCGATTGCACCGGAAGGTCTTACTGTACGTGAGCTCGTCGCTCAGGGGCGCTATCCGCATCAAACCTTTTTCCAGCAGTGGAGTGAGCATGACGAGCAAATGGTGAATGAGGCAATGGCGATGGCCAAGGTCACAGAGCTCGCCGATCGAGCGGTGACCGACCTGTCGGGTGGTCAGCGTCAACGTTGTTGGATTGCCATGGTGCTGGCGCAAGAAACCGACATCATTTTACTTGATGAGCCGACCACCTATCTGGATCTCAAAGTTCAGGTCGACTTGCTGAGCTTATTGAGCCAATTGGCGCATCAACACCATCGTACCCTTGTTGTGGTGCTGCATGAATTGAATCTTGCCGCTGCGTATGCCGATGAGCTCATCATGATGAAATCGGGCACCATCTACGCCGCAGGCCACCCCGAGCAGGTCTTTACCGCCGACAACCTTAAGCAGGTGTTTGGTTTAAATGCCAATGTGATTCGCGATCCGCATACACAAACCTTGCAATGCGTACCCACAGAGACCGCCAGTGTTGCCCATGGGCAGACAAGGTCGGTGATGTCGGCGGTGATATGAGACGTTCAGCTTGGTTAAGTGGTGCCGGTCTTGGCGTGATGGCGATGATACTGCTGGTTTTTTTGCTTTGGCATTTATCGCTAGGTGCGCAGCCTGTCGCGCTGACGGAGGTATGGTCCGCGTTGGTGGCGTACGATGACAATCAGTTCTCCCATTTGGTGGTGCGAGAGTTGCGCTTACCACGCGCCATCGTTGCCACGTCAGTGGGGGCAAGTTTGGCTGTGGCGGGCGCCTTAATGCAAGGTGTAACGAGAAATCCGCTCGCCGACCCTAGCTTACTCGGCATGATGACGGGAGGCGCGTTGGCGGTGGTCTATTGGATGAGTTTTGCGCCTGTCGAGAGCATCGTATGGTTGCCATTGGTGGCGGCCGTGGGCTCGCTGATTGCCGCTGCGGTAGTCTGGACGATTGCCGCGCGAACGCCGAGCGGAGTGACGCCGCTGTCGTTGACGCTGACCGGCTCGGCGTTTAGCGCGTTTACCGCCGCGCTCTTGTCGATTCATCATTTGATCGACCAGAAAACGTTTGAAACCTTGCGCGGCTGGCTGGTGGGCTCTCTACTGGGGAGTCAATTGGAGACATACTGGTGGTGCCTGCCTTGGATTTTGTTTGGCTTAGTGGCTGCGATACTCCTTGCCCCTGCGGTGACGGCGATGTCGATGGGCGATCAGGTTGCAACGGGCCTTGGCATTGATACTCAAAAGCGCAAATGGCAGCTGCTGCTGTGTGTGGTGTCCTTGACGGCGGCCTCGGTCGCCCTGGCAGGCCCGCTGGGTTTTGTCGGTTTGGTGATTCCGCATGTGGTCAAGCTGCTGGTGGGCAGTGATTATCGCTGGGTCGTGCCGTATTCGCTGCTGCTTGGCGGCGCCTACTTGCTGTTTGTTGATAGTTTGGCGCGCTGGTTGATTGCCCCGCAAGAGGTGGCGACTGGGCTGATGACGATTTTGCTCGGCGCACCGCTGTTTGTGTGGCTGGTCAAAACGAGGATTCGTTAACATGGTGGCGCTAAGGTGGCTCGGCGGTCGAGTCTCATTTCGGGTTCGGCCTAAAACGCTCGGCGTCATGGTGTTGATGGCTCTTTTGATGGCGTTGCTGTGGTTGCTCAGTATTGGCATCGGCAGTTATGCGCTCTCGATGCAGGCGCTATTGGATGAGGTGATGAGCGCGCTCGGCATGCAAGGCTCCATCGCCGATAGCCAGGCGGCGTTGGTGATGTGGGAGCTGCGTTTGCCGCGCAGTCTAGCGGCGTTGCTGGCGGGGGGCTTGTTTGCGCTTTCAGGAGCGCTGCTGCAAAACCTGACCCGCAACCCTCTCGCCGATCCCAGTTTAGTCGGCATCAGTCAAGGCGCGGCGTTTGCCGTGGTGTGTTTGACGATGCTGTTTCCGGAGGCGATCGACGCTTGGCGTGAAGTGAGCGCGTTTACCGGGGCGATGGTGGTCGCCGCGGGCGTGCAGAGCTTGAGTGGCTCTGGGCATCCGCTGAAATTTATCTTAATGGGTATCGGGGTGGCGGCGTTTTTCAGTGCCTTGACCTCAAGCTTGCTCACTTACGGTGACATTGACGCTGCCATGTCTGCACTGGCATGGCTATCGGGCAGCGTGCATGCGGTGACTTGGTCTGAAGTCGGACTGCTTTCCATCGCGCTGCTGACCACCTTGGCGTTGGCGATCGGCCAAGCACGTAACATGGCGGCATTGTCGTTTGGTGTTGATATGGCAGTCGGTCTGGGCGTGAACAGTGTTTGGGCGAGCCGTGTTCAGTTGATGCTGAGTGTGTGCGCGGCGGCGCTGGCGACTGCGATTGTTGGACCAATCGGTTTTGTCGGTTTGCTTGCACCGCACATGGCGAGAAAGATGACCATCGCAGGTCCCAATAGCCACTTAATATTGACTACATTGGTCGGCGCAAGCTTAGTGCTGTTCGCCGATACCTTAGGGCGCACCCTGTTGGCGCCGACGCAATTGGCCGCAGGCTTAGTAACCGCGCTTATCGGCGCGCCTCTGTTTGCGCTGCTCTTAATGCGAAAACAACAAGGCTAGAAAAAGAGAAGGGATACATCATGGTAAGAGAAGTCACTCGGCTAGGCGCGCTGCTATTGGCCAGTGTTGTGAGTGTGTTGGCCCAGGCCTATCCGCTGACGATTGAACACAAATATGGTCAGATTGAGCTTAGCGAACAGCCGCAGCGCGTGGTCTCTGTCGGCGTCACGGATCAAGATGATATTCTGGCGCTGGGCGTTATCCCGCTAGCCGTACGCGATTGGTATGGTGACCAACCTTACGGCGTGTGGCCATGGGCGCAAGATGAGTTGGGTGATGCCAAGCCGATATTACTTAAAGGGCAAACGGTCGATTTTGAGGCCATCGCGCAGTTGAAACCGGATCTGATCATCGGCGTCTCTTCCGGCATGGATAAGAAAACCTACGACAAGCTCAGCACGATTGCGCCCACGCTCGCACAATCTGGCGCTTATACCGATTGGGCGATGCCGTGGGATGAGCGTCATCTTATGATAGGTAAAGCGCTAGGTTATGAAGAAAAATCGCAAGCCATAGTGCAAGATATAAAGCAGCAGATTGCTACGCTGCGTGCAAACCACCCGGAGTTTGAAGGCAAATCGGCTGCGGTGGCGTTTTACTACAACAAACAGCCTGGCGCCTACGCGAGCAAAGACTTACGTTCACAATTTCTGATTGCGCTGGGCTTTCATATTCCAGAATCCATTGATGCGCTCGCCAAGGAGGCGTTTTACACCTCGTTCAGTGAGGAACGTATGGACTTGCTGGACAACGACCTCGTGATTTGGCTGACCACGGAAGAGCAGCTTGAGCAGTCTAGCAACGCCATTTTTCGTAAACGCATGCCGTTTTACAAAGAGAAACGCGAATACTTCACTGGCGATATCATCGGTGGCGCGTTCTCCTTTTTTAGCCCATTGTCGATTCAATATTTGATTGATGAAATGGTGCCAGCGATGGCGAACATTCTTGAAGAGAAGTCATCCTAGCCCAAGCGCAGAGATTAACGTCAAAGAGAACGGATCAAAGAGAAGAGTATGACACACAATCGTTTACCCCATTTGTTGCTAGCAGGTTGGATGCTGACCGCGTCTTCTGCTGCAATGGCAACGGGGGCAGAGTTGAAACAGTCGCAACGTCTTGAAACAGAGATCACCACCGCAAATGCCAACACGCAAAGCCGCGTGTCGGCCAGCAGCGACAAAGCGCTCGATCTTGAAGCGCAAATTGAGCAGCGCCAAGCTGAGGTGGAAGGGCTAGAAGTGTATCGAGATCACCTTCGCGGAATGCTCGACAGCCAACAGAAAGAAATCGCCAGCTTTGATGAACAGTTGTCAGAGATTGAGCGCACGCGTGAAAGCATCGTGCCGTTGATGTACAGCATGCTTGATGGGCTAGAGGCATGGGTAGAGAGCGATCGCCCACTTCGCCAAGAGGTGCGCCGCGAACGCGTTGCCAAGTTGCGCGAAATGATGACTCAGTCTGACGTCAGTGATGCTGAAAAGTACCGCCGCATTCTAGAGGCGTACCAAATCGAGTTGGATTACGGCACTAAGCTTGGTGCTTATTCTGCGCCGATTGAGGTTGACGGTAAATCACTTGTCACCGAGCAGCTCTATCTCGGCCGAATCAGCTTGGTGGCGCGCAGTGTTGATCGCGCGCACTACTGGGCGTGGAATGCGTCTAACGAACAATGGCAAGCGCTCGACAGCAAAGCCGGTTTAGAGATTGATAAAGCGTTTGATGTAGCGAATAAACAAGCCGCCCCAACGTTATTGCATTTACCGGTGTCGGTTAAGGAGAGTCAACAATGAGAGGGATGACTTGGCTAGCGGCGAGCGTGATCGCCGTTTCACTGTCTACGGTCTCGCTGCCTGTTGCTGCTTCGGATGCTGCCTTACTGAAAGAGACGCAACAAGCGAAAGTTGAGCAAGCGAAGCACAATCAAGCGCGTGAAGGGGAGTTTAAGCAGCGTGAACAGGCGTTGCAGGCAGAGCTTGATAAGCTCAACGCGCAGCTTGCCTCTCTCAAACAAGAAAACGAACAGCTGTCAGAGACCTTTCAGCAAAACGAAGCCGTCCTGGCCGAAAAAGAGCAAGCCTTGCATCTGGCGACGGGCAGCTTAGGTGAGCTGTTTGGCGTAGTGCGCCAAGCGGCAAAAGATCTCGACCTTGAACAAGCTGGCTCTGTTGCGACCCTAGGTCACGCTGATCACCGAGCGGTGGTAGAAGAGATTGTGGCCGCAAGGCAGCTGCCAGCGAAGAGGCAGCTTTACGGCCTGTGGCAGGCGTTTGCACAGCAAATCCAGGCCAGTGCTGAGGCGCAAACGCTGAACGTTAATGTCATCAACGGACAAGGTGAAACCGAGGCAAAATCGGTGCTGCGTTTGGGTAGTTTTGCCTTAGCGGGTGAACAAGGTTACCTAGATTGGAATGGTCAGCGCCAGCGAGCTACCGTGTACGCTCAGCAGCCACAGGGTGCACTGACTCTAAGCACTGATGTCATAAGCGGACTACCGATCGTTGCACTGGATGCCTCACGCGGCGCGCTGCTCGAACAGCTGGGAATGGCGCCGACTTTGCTCGATCGCATTGAGCACGGCGGTATCGTTGGCAAAGTGATCATCGCGCTACTGCTGGTGGGCATGGTGATTGGTTTGGTTCGCGGCGCAGCGTTACTGAGCGCGAAAGCAAAAATTGCCAAGCAGCTTAAACACACCGACTCGCCGCAAGATGACAATGCACTTGGGCGTATTTTGAATGTTTATCGTCAAGATAGCAGCCCGAATGTTGAGGCGTTGGAGCTGCGCTTGCTCGAAGCGGTGATGGACGAACAGCAGCACCTAGAACGCGGTTTATCGATGATCAAACTGCTGGCGGCGCTCGCTCCAATGCTTGGCTTGTTGGGTACGGTGACCGGGATGATTGATACTTTCCAAACCATTACTCAATTTGGCAACGCCGATCCGCGTGTCATGGCTGGCGGGATCTCAATGGCACTGATCACCACCGTATTAGGCCTGATTGCTGCGATGCCTCTGCTCCTGATTCACAATATCCTCGCCTCCAAAGCGGAAGCGATTCGCACCATTATCGAGAAGCAGGGTATTGGCTTGGTGGCTGAGCGCGCCGAGCAAGCGACCCGACTTGTGAAGGATGCCGCGTAATGGAATGGCTGTCTCTACTCGATTTCGGGGGGAGCACGCTTGGCAGCACCATCAACGAGTTTATGTATCGTGGTGGTCCACTGCTTTGGTGGTTAGCGGGCGTGTTGGCGCTGTTTTGGTTACTGGCGATTGAGCGATTGGTGTACCTTTTTTGGCTGTTCCCCAAAGCGCAACATCACTGGGTCGCCAAGTGGCAACTGCGTGACGATCGCCACTCTTGGTATGCGCTCGCTCAGCGCAGCGCTTGGCTGGCCGAAGCGAAGTTGGCGCTTGATCAACACTTGTCGTTGATGAAAGTGCTGGTGGCGCTCTTCCCTATGCTAGGGCTTCTCGGCACAGTAACGGGAATGATCTCCGTGTTTGATGTGATGGCCGGGCAGGGCAGTGCGCAGCCGCGCTTGATGGCTGCAGGAATTTCGATGGCCACGTTGCCAACGATGGCGGGCATGGTCGCCGCATTGGTCGGCATGTTTGCCCACGCTCGCCTCGCTAAGTGGAGCGAAACGCGTCACCTTCACCTCGAACGTTTAATGCGTATGACTAAATAGGAATGACCATGAGACTAGGTCGATACAAAAAACCGTCAGACGATGCCCAAGTGGACATGACCTCGATGCTCGACATCGTATTTATCATGCTGATCTTCTTTATCGTCACCAGCTCGTTTGTGCGAGAGTCGGGCGTAGAAGTGAACCGCCCAACGGCGGCGAATGCCACTAGCCAAAAAGACGCGGGCATTTTTATTGCCATTACCGCCAACAACGAGGTCTACATCGATAAGCGATTGGTCGATGTAGAGCGAGTGCAAGCGACACTCGAAAATGTGCTGCTTGAACAACCGGATGCCTCCTTGGTCATTCAAGCCGATGCCTTTGCGTTCAATGGCACCGTGGTGCAAGTGATGGATGGCGCCAAAGGGGCGGGCATTGAGAAGATCGCATTGGCCACCGAGCAGAAATAGCCGGAAGAAGGAAGGGTATCCGTATGCTAGGACGTAAATTACGATGCTAAAACGATGGCTGATTGCCACCCCATTAGCCTTATTAGTGACGCTCTCTCTCTTTGCGTTTATGGCGTGGCTGGTGGACGCGGGAAAATCGCCGATGCCAGAGCCGCAGTCGGCGCTGCGCTTTGATGTCGTGCAAGTGGAAAACGAGCGAGCGGCGGCGCGCAGAGCAAGACAATTGCCTGAGCCACCCAAAGCGCCGACCTTGGCCCCGCAAGTGGAGCGCTTGACGACCCAAATGGCCGCGCAGCAAATTCAGACCACGGCGCTACCCAATTTGCCTAACGTCAATCTGAGTACGTCAGTAACGGGAATGGCAATGGCAACGCCAGGGCCGATTCAACTTGCGCAAAACCAACAGCTCATGCCACTGCATCGTATTGAACCGCGTTACCCCTCGCGGGCATTGAAACGAAAAATTGAAGGCTATGTAGTGATGCGATTTGCCATTGATGAAACCGGTCGGCCTGATGCGATTGAGGTGGTGGAAGGTTCGCCACGCGGCGTGTTTGATCGCGAAGCGATGCGCGCATTGCGTCAGTGGAAGTATCAACCTTTGATCGTCGCAGGCAAAGCGACCAGACAGGAAGGGCAAACCGTGAAATTAGAATTTAGGTTGCAATAATGACAAAGGTTACAGCATGGATACGCCGTCTTTTGGCATGGTCAGTGTTGATGGGCTTGATGAGCCTCCCGTTGGCGCAGGCACAAGAGCTATCACGCAGCGTTGCGATGCGAGTCCATCAAGCGTTTGAGTTGTCTCAGCAAGAAAAAACAGCTGAGGCGGTGACCATCTTAGAAGGCATTGATGCCGTGAAAGCGTACGATCAAGCCTATGTGGCGCGTATGTTGGGCATTTTGTATTGGCAACAAGCGCAACCTCAGCGATCGCAAGTTGCGCTGGAAAACGCGTTGTCCACTGGTGCTTTACCGATTGAACAGGCGATTGAAACCGAGCGCATGCTGGCCGATATTTTGTTATCGACTGGGGAGCCGGCAAAAGCACTCAGACACTATCAAAGTGTGCTGGATAAACAATCCGATGTGAGTCGCTCGCAAGCTGAAAAATTGTATACCACGGAATTTGTCACTCAACTGTGGCTGCGGGTCGCTCAGTCCAATTACCAGCTGCAAGATTGGCAAGCGGTACTGTCGAGTATCAAGCAGTATCAAGCGCTAGATAAAAAAGCGGATGTCTCTTTGCTGAGCATGAAGCTCGGCGCCCAAGTGGCGCTGAGTCACTGGAAAGGAGCGGTGAGTACCACAGAGCAACTGCGTGCTTTGGAGTCCGATAACGAACTGTGGTGGAAGCAATTGACCAGCTTGCATCTTCGTTTGAAACACTACCCTGAGGCGTTGGCGACGCTCAAACAGAGAGAGCGAAAAGGCTTTGCTTTATCCTCCAGTGAGTATCAAACCTTAGCAGGGCTTTACGCCTCACAAGGCGCTCCAGAACTTGCTGCGAAGGTTTACGCCGAGCATCTGCTTGAACAAGAAGATGCAGAGAGCTACGCCACCTTAGCCCGCTACTGGCAAGTCGCGAAGGAGTGGCAATACGCACTAGAGGCCTGGCAACACGCCTCGCGCCTCAGTGCAGATCATCATTGGTCGTATGCGCAATTGCTGATGCAGCAGAAGCAGTATCAAGCGGCGCTGAATGTATTGGCCAGCATGCCGAGCAGTCAGCGTGTAGAACTGGCCAAGACGCAAGCCTTCTACCGATTAGGTGAGCATGAAAAAGCACTAGAAAGTGCGCAAAAGGCTCATCAACTCAAGGCCGATGAAACAACGCTGACCTGGGTACGATTCTTGACTCAGTCGCTTAACAAGGCGTCGTCGTAGGGATCAACGCGATCACCTCAGTTAAAGAATCGACCAGTGTCACTTTCTCGATAAGTGGTGGTTCTGGTGGCAGCAAATCGGGCACCATGATGACTGAACAACCGGCTGCCAAGGCCGATTTCACGCCGTTATTGGAGTCTTCTAACGCTAGACATTGTGACGGTTTGAGGTTGAGTTGCTGGCACGCCATTAAGTAGCCATCTGGCGCGGGCTTGCCTTGACTCACTTCATCAGAAGTGATCAGGCACTCAAACTGTTCGAGGACCTCGCGGCCAGCAAAATTTCTTAGCACTTCTTTTCGACCGGATGAGGTCACGATCGCTGCCCTCACACTGTTCTGTTTAAGGTGGCGCATCAGCGTCTCAAAGCCTTTTTTGTAGTCAATGCCTAGTGCGCTGCGCTCAGTAAAGTCCTGATCTCGGCAGCGTATAAATCGCTGGAGATCAAACTCAGCACCAAAATGGTGCTGCAAGCGACGCTCACATTCGCCATCTTGTACGCCGATGAACCCCTGATAAAACTCGTCACACAAATCGAAACCTTGCTCTTCTGCCGCCCGTTGCCAACTTTTCTTATAGAGCGACTCTGTATCAAAGATTAGCCCATCCATATCAAACAATACCGCTTTCATTGTCTTTTCTCCGTCACTTCTCTTCGTCATCAATTCTCTTGGCCATTGTGCGTCACCATCCTAACCAATTTTACGATGAAATTTTGATGAATCTTATTTTGTAATTTAATTACACATTCACACCTCTTATCGATATTTGATGAATAATTGAACCAAAGTCGCGCAGAGAGTGAACTAAAGTAGTGCTTAAAAATCGGATAAATAATAAAAATGAGATCTTTATCACTAACTATTTTGAGTGTGTGGATTGTATTTTTGTGATCTAAATCTCTAGTTATTGATAATTATTATCGACAAAATGGCTTTGTAATTTACTGACAGTGATTAAATGTGATTTAGATCACTACAAAAAATATATGTTAATGCTTTGTGTGTGATTTGGATCACTAAATTGTGGGTGGGAGTGCCTTTTGGAAATGTTGTGATACATTTTAATCGACTTTTGAATAAACATTTTGGGCCATTTGGCCAACCAATACAAACTGAGGTCTCCCTATGTTATCACCAGAAGCTAAGATCAAAGTCCAAAACTTTGGTCGTTTTCTATCCAACATGGTAATGCCAAACATCGGTGCATTTATTGCCTGGGGTTTCATTACTGCACTTTTCATCCCAACCGGCTGGTTGCCAAACGAAACATTGGCATCACTAGTTGGCCCAATGATCAAATTCCTATTGCCACTGCTGATCGGTTACACTGGCGGTAAAATGGTGGGCGGCGACCGCGGTGCGGTTGTGGGTGCCATCACGACAATGGGTGTGATTGTCGGTACTGATATTCCTATGTTCATGGGCGCGATGATTGTCGGTCCACTTGGTGGCTACGCTATCAAGAAATTCGATGAGTCGGTTCACGGTAAAGTGAAAAGCGGCTTTGAAATGCTAGTGAACAACTTCTCTGCCGGTATCATCGGTATGATCCTCGCTATCCTAGCATTCTTCATCATTGGCCCTGCGGTAAAAGTTCTGTCTAGCGCATTGGCTGCGGGCGTAAACGTGATGGTAGAAACAGGCGCATTGCCACTCGCTTCTATCTTCGTTGAGCCAGCGAAAATCCTCTTCCTTAACAACGCGATTAACCACGGTATCTTCTCGCCATTGGGTATCCAGCAGTCTGAAGAACTTGGCCGCTCAATCTTCTTCCTAATTGAAGCGAACCCAGGTCCTGGTCTAGGTCTTCTATTGGCTTACATGGCGTTTGGTAAAGGTAACGCGAAGCAGTCGGCAGCGGGTGCGTCAATCATCCACTTCCTAGGCGGTATCCACGAAATCTACTTCCCATACGTGTTGATGAACCCTCGTCTTATCCTTGCGGTTATTGCCGGTGGTATGACAGGCGTGTTCACTAACGTGATGTTCGATTCTGGTCTTATTTCTCCAGCGTCTCCTGGTTCAATCTTTGCGGTACTACTGATGACGCCTAAAGGCTCATACGTGGGTGTGGTTCTATCTGTGATTGCATCCGCCGCTGTGTCGTTCATCGTTGCTTCTATCCTAATGAAAACTTCAAAAGCGACCGACGAAGACGAGTCTCTAGAGAAAGCTTCTGCCGCTATGCACGACATGAAAGCAGCATCTAAAGGTCAAACCGCTGCAGTTTCTGTGGACCCAGCAGCAGTGAAAGCGATTTACGTTGCCTGTGATGCGGGTATGGGCTCAAGTGCGATGGGCGCCGGTCTTCTACGTAAGAAAGTGCAAGCGGCTGGTCTGGATATTGAAGTCTCGAACTTGGCCATCAACAACCTACCGAGTGACTCGCAAATTGTGGTGACCCACAAAGATTTGACAGACCGTGCTCGTACTCACGCTACTGGCGCAATGCACATCTCTCTAAGTAACTTCTTAGATGGCACTGTGTACGACAACCTTGTTGCTCAGCTAGTTGAAGCAAGGAGTGGCGCTGTAAAAAAGCCTGAGGCACCTGCAGCGACCGAGGAAAAGGAACAGACGTTGACGCTGACTAGCGACAGTGTATTCCTCGGATTAAAAGCCAACTCTAAGGAAGAGGCGATTAAGTTTGCAGGTGAGCAACTGGTCAAATTAGGCAACGTTGCACCTGAATATGTTGATGGCATGTTTGCCCGCGAAGAACTCGTGTCTACCTACCTAGGTGAGTCAATTGCGGTGCCACACGGAACCATTGAAGCGAAACAGTACGTCAAGAAAACCGGCATTGTGTTCTGCCAATACCCTGAAGGCATTCAGTGGGGTGAAGATGAGGATGATATCGCCAAGATGGTCATCGGCATCGCTGCCCAAGGTGATGAGCACAACATGGTTCTCATGGCTATTACCAATTCACTTGATGACGAAGAGGCCGTTGAGCGTTTACAGAACACAATCAACCCAGAAGATGTTCTGAATATTCTCAATGCATAGCAGTACTTTGTCTAGCTCCTAAGTGAACGAGGCCAGTTCTCCCCCGCTCTGGCCTCCTTTTTAGTCTAGATAGCTGAAGGCTTAGTCGTGTGCTGTTAAGCCGTTAGCTATACAGATTCAACATTTGAAAGGTTAGTGATTATGAAAGCGTTACATTTTGGTGCAGGAAATATCGGTCGTGGTTTCATCGGTAAATTACTCTCAGACGCAGGCATGGAAGTCACATTTGCAGACGTCAACGAAACGGTCGTCTCTGAGTTGCAAAGACGCAACGAATACCCAGTGAAAGTCGTCGGTGAAGAGTGTGTCGTGGAAGTGGTGAAAAACGTCACGGCAGTCAACTCCGCCACCGATGAGGTGATTGGCTGTATCGCCAACGCCGATCTCATCACCACAGCGGTGGGCCCAACCGTACTCAAGATCATTTCTGGCTCGATTGCTAAAGGCATTGAGCAGCGTTTTGCTGCGGGCAACACGTCGCCACTGAACGTTATCGCGGCAGAAAACATGGTGCGTGGTACCACTCAGCTTAAAGAAGCTGTGTATGCGCATCTTAGTGATGAACTCAAAGCGTTCAGTGATGCGCACATTGGTTTTGTCGATTCTGCGGTTGACCGCATCGTGCCACCGGCAGAAGAGGGCGAAACCGATCCACTGGCCGTCACGGTGGAAACCTTCAGTGAGTGGATTGTAGATCAAACTCAGTTCAACGGCCCAATCCCAACCATCCCGGGAATGGAATGTACAGACAACTTGATGGCGTTTGTAGAACGTAAGTTGTTTACGCTCAATACTGGTCACTTGATCACGGCTTACCTCGGTGTACTGGCGGGCCATGAGACCATCAAAGACTCGATTGAAGATCCCGCGATTCGCCAAGAAGTGAAAGCGGCGATGGAAGAAAGCGGGGCGGTACTGATTCAGCGCTACGGTTTTGATCCTAAAGCCCACGCAGCCTACATTGAGAAAATCTTAGGTCGTTTCGCCAACCCGTACTTGCGTGATGAAGTGGACCGCGTCGGTCGCCAGCCTATTCGTAAGCTCAGCCCGCAAGATCGTTTGATCAAGCCACTCAATGGCACCTTGGAGTATGGGTTGCCAAACGCGCATTTGATCAAAGGGATTGCTGCGGCCTTCCATTACAAGAATGACGATGACCCACAAGCGGTTGAATTGCAGAGCATGTTCGCAGAAAAAGGATTTGCCGAGACGCTAGCCCACTATTCAGAGCTGAATATTGACTCAGAAGTTGTTAAACTAGCCGAACAAGCGTATAACGCAATCAATGAATGATGGAACACCAAAGTGCCACTGATGTGGCACTTTCTCCTTTTGAAGAAGCCATGCCAATACACTCGAGTCATGAAGTTGAACTCTTAGAAGAGTTAGCAGAATCAGCCAATGCCGCTGAGTGTCTGCTATGTGCTTATGATGTATTGGAAGACATGCTCGATGCCTTGTTAAAAAGTATTTTCCACAAAGACGATTACGCAGTGAAATTCGTCGTCGACCCGTTACTGACCAGTGATGGGCCATTAGGGGAAATACTGGTGCGCATCAAGTTACTGCTCGGGCTTGGGGTGATCAGTAAACAAACCTATGACGACATCGAAGTGTTTGTCACCCTAAAAGAGTGGGTTAAGGTTCAAGAGGGGAAAGTGGACTTCTGGGACCAAGATATCGTGTTTGAACTCAACCGAGTGAACGCGATACAGAAAATCATGCCTATCGATTACTCACCCGAGTTGGTCGAGGGATTAAATGACGAAATGAAAGCCATGTTTTTAGACCGTCATTTCCAAAAAGTGCGTTCCACCATAGTGTTGGCCGTAAACGACATCCATCAGCAGCTCGCAAGAGAAAACGCGCTGACCTCCTAGTGATTGTCTTTATCAGTTCTATTGACGCTATCTTTAGATAGCGTTTTTCGTCATCTATGTTAGACAGCCATTCTAGACCAGTATTTTAGGCCATTTCCTTGGCCAACTATATCAGACAAGAAAAAAAGCCACCGAAGTGGCTTTTTTGTTTCGTGCTAGCGAAACAACGTCTTATAGACCTTTGATGTTTTCCGCTTCCAGTTCAGAGAAGTATTTCACTGTCTTCACTTTAAGCTCTTGCTGCGCTGGCTCATCCGCAACGATGATGGCTTTGCGATGCATTTGCAGTGCAGTCACTGTCCACATGTGGTTTACGCTGCCTTCAATCGCCATTTGCAGTGCCAAGGCTTTGTTGTGACCAAGCGAGAGAATCATCACTTCTTCGGCATCCAGTAGCGTCGCGACACCAATCGTTAACGCAAATTTTGGCACTTGGTTGATGTCGTTATCAAAGAAGCGAGAGTTTGCGATACGTGTGTCTTCGGTCAATGTTTTGATACGAGTACGTGATGAGAGTGATGAGCCTGGCTCGTTAAACGCGATGTGACCATCAATGCCAACGCCACCCATAAATAGGTTGATCTTGCCGTAAGAGCGGATCTTGTCTTCGTAAGCCGCGCAGTGTGCATCGATGTCGTCCGCTTGGCCATCAAGCAGGTTGATGTTCTCTTCTTGAATATCAACATGGTTGAAGAAGTTGTTGTACATGAAAGAGCGGTATGACTCTGGGTGATTTGGGTCGATGCCCACGTACTCATCCATGTTGAACGTGACGACGTGTTTAAAGCTGACTTCACCTGCTTGGTATAGCTCGATCAGTGCTTTGTATGTCGACAGTGGCGTACCGCCAGTGGGTAGACCTAAAACAAATGGGCGTTCTGCCGTCGGTTTGAAGGCGTTGATTTTCTTCGCGATATGACGCGCAGCCCATTTGCCGACTTGTTCTGCATTTTTTAGGGGAATCAGTCTCATTGGTCTTTATCCTGTTTCAAGTGCTCGATTGGATTTCTTAATTTTCATTGTAAAATAAGGCGTGAGATTTCGCCACTATTTTGTGGAATAAATGATCTTTCGTCACGAATTAGGCTGTCAATGGCTTCTATGACTCTATTCTCTACATCAATAGTGACAGTTTTTTTATCAAGCGAGAAAAGAGTGTGAAGGAAGGATGGAGTTGATCATCGAGCGACTAAAAACGCCGCCCGAAGGCGGCGATAGTGATTGAAGACGTCACTTTGAAAGCGATGCTTTTTGACAGTCATATTTTTTGACAGGAATAACCGTACAGCGCTTAAGGCGTCGTCTCAAGATAGGCTTTGGTTGAGATGTCGGTCCAAGCGCGCACTTTAGTGAGGTACTCGCGTTGCGAAGTGATGATCTCTTGCGCCAGTGCGTCTTTTTCTGCTTGCTCTTGCAGCAAGGCTTCTGTGGCGCTGTGCAGCGCTGACAATACTTGCGGCGGGAAGTCGCGCACTTTGATGTCTGGGAACTCTTGGCTCATGCTTGCCCAACTGTTGGCATTAGCGTCAATCGCTTGGGTATACATATCAAAAGCGGCCACTCTAAAGGCGGTTTCTAAAATCACTTGCAGATCCTTTGGCAAGCTGTCCCACACCTTCTTGTTGACTAAGAACTGCGTCTCGGAACCTGGCTCGTGCCACGCGGTGTAGTAATACGGCGCGATTTTTTGAAAGCCCATGCGCAAATCAAAAGCAGGGCCGACCCATTCGAGTGCGTCAATTGTGCCTCTCTCTAGTGAGGTGTAGAGTTCTCCAGGTGCGATGTTGGTTGGAGCGGCGCCGACGCGCGCCATGACTTCACCGGCAAAGCCCGGAATGCGGATTTTCAGCCCTTGCAGATCATCAATGGTGTTGATCTCTTTTTTGAACCAGCCACCCATCTGAATATCGGAGTTACCACCGGGGAAAGAGAGCAAATTGTGCGGCGCGTAGACTTTCTCCATCAACTCCATACCGCCACCGCGATAAAACCACGCGTATTGCTCGGTCGCCATCATGCCAAAAGGCATAGAGGAGAAAAACAGCGTATTGGGTACCTTGCCTTTCCAGTAGTAAGAACTGGAATGGCCTAAATCGTATTGACCGGATTTGACCATATCAAAAATACCCAAAGGCGCTTTGTGCTTATTGGCAGAGTCAATACGGATCTGCAAACGACCATTGGACATCTCTTCAGCCAGTTTGGCCATGTTCTTACTGGCATCACCTAGGATAGGGGTATTGGGCCCCCAAGTTTCGGCAAGTTTGAGTCGGTAGACTTTATCGTCAGCGTGGCTGACGCTAGCAAGCAGAGCGCATACGCTCGCGAGCAACGTGGTCGTCACGCGTTTCAGGTTTTTGAGTGAGCGGGGAGTGGATGGCAGCATGTTGAGTTCACGTCCTTTTGTGTTGTTATTAGAATATTGCAATGATTTTTGTCTATTGCTTCAAATTCGCTGTTAGCTTCGAATTTGCGCTATTTTTCGTCAACCATTTTATTGGTGGCATCAAGTGATTGGGCGAGAAGATATTCGGATAGGGAATGAATAAACAGTGAGAAGTGAGCTTAGCTGAGCGGCAAGAAGTCAAATTGCCCTAAAACCAGCCGCACTTTTAGAGTAATGATGCGATCCATAGAAAATGCCATGTGAATCACATGGCATTGAGTTTTTGCTCGACAGGGATCAATCCGCTTGCGGGTGATGATGGTCAAGGTACTGGCTTGCGGCGTCTTGGCCCATATAGCGGGCAAGGGTTTTGGTGCCAACGCGAGTTAAATCCACCATGATTAATCCATCCAAAGCGTTATTGAAATCAGGATCGACATTGAATGAGACCAGCTTGCCATTGAGGTTCAAATATTGGCGCAGCAGAACAGGGACTCCCTTGCCTTCATCAATACGATCAATCACGCGAGAGAGCAGCTGTAAATCCGCCAGCGCGGTTAACATACTGGTGTTCCAGTGGGTGTCGTGTTTCGGCAGAGGGTTGGACGGCGAGACGTACTCAGCGGCTTTCGTGTCGTAGTGGTGCAGCGTCATGGTTTCTGCGAGCAGTTGTCTTGCCTGCTCGCTGTAATCATTACTGATGCTGACTGGACCAAACAGGTGCGTATAGTGAGGATGGCGAGAAACAAACGTTGCTATGCCCTTCCAAAGCAAGAGTAAAGCGCCCATGCTTTTTTGATACGGCTTATCGATCACTGAGCGGCCCATTTCAATGGCGCAGCCCATCGTATTAATAAAGCGCTCATCATATTCAAACAAAGTGCGAGAGTAGAGCGCATCAACCCCTTGTTGCTCAATCAGTTTATCGACCAAACCGAGTCGGTAGGCGCCGACCAGGCGTCGCTGCTCTCTATCCCAAATAAACAGATGTTGGTAGTGACCATCAAACTGATCGATGTCGAGGGCCAAGCCCGTCCCTTCTCCCACCGCGCGAAAGTTCTTTTCACGCAGGCGGCCGATTTCATACAACACAGAGGGAATGTAGTCGGCGCTGGTGCAGTAGACGTCGAATTCACCGCTCGATAATAGGTGATGATCGCGCGGCAATTGGTTGAGATCCACTTCAAGATCGCTCGCTGGGAGAGGGCTCGCGATAGGGCTGCTGAGATCAATGCCAGGCGCCTTGTTTGAGCGAAGCTGAGTGTTTGCCGCGAGCAAATAGGTATTGAGACGCAGATAGTTAACGATTTGAGTATCATTGAGCGCGTGGAGCTCTTTGTACTTGATGGCGGAGCCGATTGAGAGTCGAATCGGGGTGTGTGATTTGTTGAGTAACTCTCGACCCAGCATTAATGTGCGCAGCAGTGGATGCACCTTTCCTGCGAGATAAAAGCGTTTGGAGTTTTGGCCGTCAATAAAAACGGGTACCGTGGTGGCTTTGGATCTTCGCACTAAGCTAGCGACCGAGCGGCTCCACTCTTTATCTTCTAATTTCTGAGTTTTGCTATCGACCAGTTGTGACACTTCGCCGGCGGGAAAGATCAACAAGATCCCGCCTTGATCTAGGTGTTGGTGAGCCAGTCTCAGCGCTTTTAAATTGGCTTTGTGCGCCTGTTTGCCTTCAAACACATCCACACCAATAAATAGACGATCCAACTCAGGGACAGTTTTGAGGTACTGATTGGCTAAGATCTGCACGTCTTGGCGGATATGCAGTAGCAATTCAGCGAGGATTACACCTTCGACACAACCCAGCGGATGATTGGCGACCACAACGGTCGCACCACTGCGCGGGATAGGATCGAGCGAGCCTTTTGCAATCTGGTAATCGATACCTAGGATAGTTAAGGTGTAGCGAAGAAACTGTTCTGTTGTGGCGTTAGCCGGACGCTTGGCGTAAAACTTATCCAAACGACTGAGGCCCGTGGCCCATTCAGTGAGGTTCTCACCAAGGCCAAATGGCGTTTTGCGCGGCAATCGGAAAGGGCTAGATACGTCCATATCAATCTCGTCTAAACAGGAGTTGATGATGAGCGTAGGTCATTTAGATGTCACTGAAAGGACAGTTTAGTGAGAGTTCGGTGACTGAGCGATGACGGTTTGATGACGAACGATAGGATGGCGATCAGGCAGTGAATGCTGACTCACTGCCTGATAAGGAGAGGACGATTTCGCTGTTTAAGCGCTGCGATGCACCGCCATATGAGCAAGCGTTACCAATGCTTCTTTATAAGGCGAGTCAGGCACAAGGGCAAGCTGAGCGATGGCTTTATCGGCTTCTTGATAAGCCAGCTGGCGCGTGTACTCCAAAGAGCCGGTTTCATCCATCGCGGCCAGAATCTCGTTGAGCTTCTCCATTCCGTTTGCTTGTTCAATGGCTTCGCGAATCATTGCCGCTTGTTCTGGGGTGCCATGGCGCATTGCGTAAAGAAGAGGGAGGGTCGGTTTGCCCTCGGCCAGATCGTCGCCCACGTTCTTACCCATTTCCTCGCCGTCAGAGGTGTAATCCATCACATCATCAATCAACTGGAATGCGGTGCCGAGATATTTGCCGTAGTTTTGCATCGCGAGCTCAAGTTCGGCGTCAGCGTCGGTGAGAATCGCGCCGATTTGCGTTGCCGCTTCGAATAGGCGTGCCGTCTTCGAATAGATGACCTGCATGTAGCTCTCTTCGGTGGTATCGGGATCGTTACAGTTGATCAACTGCTGCACTTCACCTTCGGAAATCACATTCACCGCGTCACTCATTAGCTCGAGGATCTTTAATGATCCGAGTGCCGTCATCATTTGGAATGAACGGGTATAGATGTAATCCCCCACCAAAACGCTGGCGGCATTGCCAAACGCGGCATTCGCGGTGGCTTTACCACGGCGCATGTCAGATTCATCCACGACATCATCGTGCAACAGGGTCGCTGTGTGAATAAATTCAATGAACGCGGCGGCGGTGGTGTGATCCTGACCTTGGTAGCCCAGTGCCCGGGCAGACAACACCGCAAGCAGCGGCCGGATTCGTTTACCGCCACCACTGACGATATAGAACCCTAGCTGGTTGATTAAAGAGACGTCAGAGTTGAGTTGGGCATGAATTGTTTCATTCACTTTTGCCATGTCATCGGCAGTGAGCGCTTGGATAGCTTTAAAATCCATTATACATCCGGCTGAAGGTTAGAACTGGTAAGGTATTCTTATCTGTATTTGTTGGCCAATAATACACTAAAAAACGTTGATTAATACATGCTTAACGGGCATGATTGGCGCACTTTTCATTGGCGATTAGCTTTTCGCCAATTTTTTAAAAATATGGCTTGTCATAGGTGCGAGCTTTCTGTAGAATCTGCGCCCTATTGATGATTAGTTTAGCGCACACCCAAATTGCCCAAAGTGCATAAGGCTGTGCGGAAAAAGCGGAGTAAGATATGTACGCTGTTTTCCAATCTGGTGGTAAACAACACCGTGTAAGCGAAGGTCAAACTCTTCGTTTAGAGAAATTAGACGTTGAAACTGGTGCAACTGTTGAATTTGATAAAGTTCTACTTGTTGCTAACGGTGAAGACATTAAAGTTGGTGCTCCTCTAGTAGAGGGCGGTAAAGTTGTAGCAGAAGTTGTACAACACGGTCGTGGCGATAAAGTTAAAATCGTTAAGTTCCGTCGTCGTAAGCACTCTCGTAAGCAACAAGGTCACCGTCAGTGGTTCACGGAAGTGAAGATCACTGGTATCAACGCTTAATCGATTAGGAGAGTTTAACAATGGCACACAAAAAAGCTGGTGGTTCTACTCGTAACGGCCGCGATTCAGAAAGCAAACGTCTAGGTGTTAAGCGTTTCGGTGGTGAATCTGTTCTTGCAGGTAACATCATCGTTCGTCAACGTGGTACTAAGTTCCACGCTGGCACCAACGTTGGTATCGGTAAAGACCACACTCTTTTCGCTCTTACTGAAGGTAAAGTGAAATTTGAAGTGAAAGGTCCTAAGAACCGTAAATTTGTAAGCATCGAAGCTGAATAATTTACCTTCTGACTGAATTCAAAAGCCCTGCCGATTCGGCGGGGTTTTTTATTTATGAACCAATACTCAGGCACTCTGCATAAGAGTCCCTCATTATTGGTTCCCCACGGGCGATGTCCTGCTCAGCTGATGAGATCAAGCTGAAGGTGGAATCTGCTAGAATTTATATCATTCAACCTGAGCGGTTGAGATGATGTTGCAACGCAGCGGCGCACTCAGCGAGGTGCGCGGTAAGAGAGCGGAGTAAGAGATGAAATTCGTTGATGAAGCGGTCGTTAAAGTTCAAGCCGGCGACGGCGGTAGTGGTGTTGTCAGTTTTTGGCGCGAAAAATTCGTAACCAAAGGTGGCCCTGATGGTGGTGATGGTGGTGACGGTGGTGATGTTTACATCCTAGCGGACGAGAACCTCAACACCCTAATTGATTACCGTTTTCAGCGCTTCTATGAAGCAGAGCGTGGCGAAAATGGCCGCGGCGGTAACTGTACGGGTAAACGCGGAAAAGACAAAGTGTTGCGCGTGCCTGTTGGTACACGTGCGGTGGATATCCACACTAATGAAATCGTGGCTGAAGTGGCCGAGCATGGCAAAAAAGTCATGGTCGCAAAAGGCGGTTGGCACGGTTTAGGTAACACGCGTTTTAAATCCTCGGTGAATCGTGCACCACGTCAAAAGACGCTGGGTACGAAAGGTGAAATCCGTGAGCTGCGTTTAGAGCTATTGCTATTGGCCGATGTGGGTATGCTTGGTCTTCCTAATGCGGGTAAATCGACCTTTATTCGCGCCGTTTCTGCGGCGAAGCCGAAAGTGGCGGACTACCCATTCACGACCTTGATCCCAAGCTTGGGTGTGGTCAGTGTTGTCCCAGAGAAAAGCTTTGTTGTCGCCGACATCCCTGGCCTTATCGAAGGCGCGGCTGATGGTGCCGGTCTTGGTATTCGATTCTTGAAGCACCTTGAGCGTTGTCGCGTGTTGCTGCATATGATCGATATCATGCCGATTGATCAATCGGATCCGGTGCAAAATGCGCTGACGATCATTGATGAGCTCGAGCAGTACAGCGAGAAGCTTGCAGATAAGCCGCGTTGGTTGGTCTTCAATAAAGTGGATCTGATACCAGAAGAGGAAGCCAATGAAGTGATTCAAGCTATCCTTGATGCACTGGGTTGGGAAGACGAGTACTTCAAAATCTCTGCCATCAACCGACAAGGTACTAAGGAACTGTGCTACAAGCTGGCTGACTTTATGGAATCTCTACCACGTGAAGAGGAAGAGATCTCTGAAGAAGAGAAGGTCAATTTCATGTGGGATGATTACCACAAAGATGCCATGTCAGGTAAAGATGTCATCACTGAAGATGAAGGCGACTGGGATGATTGGGACGACGAAGAAGACGACGGTCATGTGGTCTACGTCCGCGATTAATTAAACCTTTTTAAACAGCCGCAATCACATATTGCGGCTGTTTTTTTATCTACATCAATACGTATAGTGTGTGTGAGTTGCACAATAGGGCACTTTCTTGATCAATATAAGCAGCCTTTGGCTGTGACTTCTCTCTAATGGAATAGGACATCGGTAATATGGCATCGAAGCAGCGAGCCGTCTCTCGCTTGATTGCCCAAGCAGGGCAAATGCTCTTGGCCCACGGCGCGGAAAGCACGTTGGTGGGCGACTTGATGCGCCGCTTTGGGCGCGCCTCTGGAATGGATGAGGTGGAAATCTCGCTATCATCAAGTTCACTCGTCGTGACGACCTTATATCAGCAGCACTGCATCACCACCACTCGCAGTTGCCCCGACCGCGGCATTAATATGCGTGCTGTCACTCAAATCCAACGTATCTGTATTATGCTTGAGCGCGGCGTGATCGACTATGAGATGGCGCAGCGTAAGCTCAACGCCATCAGCCCCGAACGATATAACCGTTGGTTGGTGGTCGGGATGATTGGCTTATCTTGCGCCGCCTTTAGCCGCTTAGCAGGAGGCGACTGGACGGTGTTTATGATGACCTTTCTCGCCTCATCCGGTGGCATGATCGTGCGCCAAGAGATAGGCCATCGTCACTTTAACCCGCTGATGAACTTTGCCGTGACGGCGTTTGTCACCACAGTGATCTCGGCCCAAGCCGTGATTTATGAGCTGGGTAATGCACCATCGATTGTGATGGCGTCTTCTGTGCTGATGCTCGTACCGGGTTTTCCGTTGATTAATGCGGTGGCTGATATGCTCAAAGGCTACACCAATATGGGCATCGCTCGATTCGTGATGGCAAGCTTACTGACGTTGGCGACCTGTTTGGGCATTGTCGCCGCGATGAGTGTGGTTGGCGTTCGTGGATGGGTGGTGTGATGATGGATATCGGAATGGAACTGTTGTTGGGTCTACTCAATGATATGTTGTTCGCCGCCATACCCGCGGTGGGCTTTGCTCTGGTGTTCAATGTGCCGCAAAAAGCCCTGCTGTATTGCGCACTGGGTGGTGCGATTGGTCATGGCTCACGCTATCTGATGATGCAATTTGGCGTGCCGATTGAGTGGGCGACGTTTTTTGCGGCCATGATCGTCAGCATGGTGGGGATTGTTTGGTCACGCCGCTTTTTGGCGCATCCGAAAGTGTTTACTGTCGCGGCGTTGATCCCCATGGTGCCGGGCGTGTTTGCTTTTAAAGCCATGATTGCATTAGTCGAGCTCAACCATGTGGGTTACAGCCCTGAGTTGGTGGCCATGCTGCTCGAAAACTTTCTCAAGGCGATGTTTATTATTGCAGGATTGGCGGTTGGCTTAGCGATGCCTGGGTTGCTATTCTATCGCCGCAAACCCATTGTATAGCGTTGATATTGCGCAGTCTTGATTAGGAGTAGAGTATGATCATCAGTATGATCGCGGCGATGGCCCAGGATCGTGTCATTGGAAAAGATAACCAAATGCCGTGGCATCTGCCCGCCGACTTTGCGTGGTTCAAGCGCTGTACGATGGGCAAGCCTGTGGTGATGGGGCGCAAAACGTATCAGTCGATTGGTCGTCCTTTACCGGGACGAAGCAATATTGTCATCAGTCGAGACAGCAGTTTGTCTATTGAAGGAGTGACGGTGGTGGCGTCGATTGAGCAGGCGCTTGCCGCGGCTGGCGACGTCGAGGAAGTGATGATCATCGGTGGCGGCTCCATCTATCAACACTGTCTGGCGCAAGCAGATAAGTTGTACCTGACCTTTATTGATGCCAAGGTAGAGGGCGATACCCAGTTCCCAGACTGGGGCGATGCGTATCAAGAAACCTACCGCGAAGCCTACGCTGCGGATGAGACAAATCGCTACGATATGCAGTTTGTGGTGTTAGAAAAGTAGGGCAGTACTCTGGCGCGGACCATTCCCGTTCGCGCTCTTTTTACCTAATAGCGCTTGCACTCGCCCATCCTGTCCTAAGCTCCATCACCCATCACCCATCACCCATCACCCATCACCCCAAACCTCTACGATTTCTTCCCCGCTTCGACACTGTGGTAACGCTGTTTTTCCCAATGGAGTAAGGTCAGTTTTCCGCCCCACACGCAGCCGGTGTCTAAGCCAATCACTTCCTTGCTCTGGTAACCTTCTAAGGCCGCCCAATGACCAAACAGCACGGGCTTTTCCAGTGCGATGCGACTGGGCAGTTTAAACCAAGGCATCAATTCACCGCCGCTCACTTGTTTTGGTGGCAGTTTGCAAGCCATGTCCAGCCGCCCATCGGCAAAACAAAATCGCATCCGCGTGAAGGCATTGATGGTGTAGCGATAGCGCTCTAATCCGCTTAGTGCGCTGTGCCATTTGTCTGGTTGGTTGGCATACATGTTTTCAATCAGCCAAGGCCAATCGTCACTTTTTAAAATCGCTTCCACTTCGGCGGCGCACGCTCTGGCCTCTGCGAGATCCCAGTCAGGTGAGATGCCCGCATGGCACATCACGAACTCGTCATGTTCTGCCAATAACGGCTGTTGTCTCAACCAGTCAAGCAGTGCCTGTTTATCGGGCGCATCAAAAATCGGCGCTGTTTTGTCTTTGTCTTTTTTCTTATGGATACCCAGCGCAACAGCCAGAAGGTGTAAATCGTGGTTACCGAGCACCACTTTGGCGCTCTCGCCAAGGCTTTGGACAAAGCGCAGGGTTTCCAGTGATTTGGGCCCGCGAGCGACCAAATCGCCGGCGAACCAGAGGGTATCTTTTTTGGGTTTGAATTTGATGTTACTGAGGAGTTGCTGCAATTCGTCAAAGCAGCCTTGAATGTCACCGACAATATAGGTAGCCAAACCGTTGTCCTAATTTAGTTAAGAATATTGGGCAGTGCGAGGCGAAAAGGCTCAATCTCGGCATGGAACTCACGGCCTTGCTCATCGTGCATTATGTATTGGCCTTGCATAACACCGACCGGTGTTTCGAGTGCGGTACCACTGCTGTACGTGTATTCATCACCGGCAGCGATAAATGGCTGCTGGCCGACAACGCCATCGCCTTCCACCGTCATCTGCTTGCCATTGGCATCGGTAATCAACCAGCGTCGGCTGATCAATTGCACGGTCTGGTTGCTGAGGTTTTTTATGGTGACCATGTAGGCGAAAATATAGCGCTTCGCGTGTGGTTGAGACTGCTCAGGGATATAGCGAGTATTGACCTGAACTTTGATGCAAGGGTCGACATCCATTTCACACCTCCAAAAAAGAAAAAGGGCGACAATGCGTGGCACTGTCCCCCTTATACTAGATGATTTTATTGATGTTTTGCATCCAGCCAGTTGGCGAGGGAGACAAATTGCTGCAAGGTGAGGTTCTCTGGTCGCATGCCTGGGTTAATACCTAGCTCTTCAAGCGATTCTGCATCAATCAGTGACTTGTAGCAGTTGCGCACGGTTTTACGGCGCTGGTTGAAGCCTTCACGGCAAACGCGATCAAGCCAATTCAAGCTGGTGGCTGGGTAAGGCAGCGTCTCGTAAGGCACCAAACGAACCACAGCTGAGTCGACTTTCGGTGGCGGAACAAACGCAGTCGGCGGCACTTCAAGGACCGGCACCACTTTGCAGTAGTATTGTGCCATCACCGTCAAGCGGCCGTATGCCTTAGTACCAGGGCCAGCAGCGAGGCGGTTCACCACTTCTTTTTGCAACATAAAGTGCATGTCTTGTACGTCTTTATGGTACTCAAAAAGGTGGAACATCAACGGCGTTGAGATGTTGTATGGCAGGTTGCCGAAGATGCGCAGCTTGTTGTTCGGCTTAACGAGTTGCGAGAAGTCGAAACGCATCGCATCGCCTTCATGAATGGTCAGCTTATCCGCCAGTTCAGGGTGATTGCGTAGGCGCTCTGCTAGATCGCGGTCAAGCTCGATCACGGTGAATTTATCCACTTCACGACCGACTGGCTCAGTGATGGCGCCAAGGCCAGGGCCGATCTCAACCAAGTTCTGCCCAGGTAGTGGGTTGATGGCCGAGACGATACCGTCAATGATGTATGGGTCGTTTAAAAAGTTCTGACCAAAGCGTTTACGTGCTTTGTGTCCTAAGTGGACATCGTTTCTCATAATGATCTCAAGTTAACTGGGTTTCTTTTCCACTAGCTCAATGGCATGAGCGAGTGCAGTTCTAAAGCTTCCTGTGTCCGCATCGCCTGTTCCTGCAAGATCTAATGCGGTGCCGTGATCAACGGAGGTCCTAATAAAGGGCAATCCCAAAGTAATGTTTACTGAGCGCCCAAATCCTTTGTATTTTAGTACAGGAAGTACCTGATCGTGGTACATCCCTAATACGGCGTCCGCCTCTTCAAGGTATTTTTCGTTGAAGATGGTGTCAGCGGGTAACGGCCCGATGAGGTCGATGCCATCGCGCTCGCGTAAGCGCTCTAATGTTGGCGTTATCGTCTCTATCTCTTCTCGGCCTAAGCAACCGTCTTCACCTGCGTGTGGGTTTAAGCCACACACGTAAATTTTCGGTGATGGGATCGCAAATTTCTCGACCAAATCTTGGTGAAGAATATGGATGATGGCTTCCAAGCGTTCAGTGGTGACCGCTTTGGACACATACGCTAAAGGTATGTGTGTGGTGACAAGCGCGACGCGCAAGCCTTGTGTCGCCAACATCATGACCACCAGTGGCGTATTCGACTTTTCAGCGAAAAACTCAGTATGGCCACTGAATGCAACACCTGCACGGTTGATGACCCCTTTGTGCACAGGGCCGGTGACAATAGCATCAAATTCACGATTCATACAGCCCAAAGCGGCTCTTTCGAGCGTTTTTAATACGTAGTGACCGTTCGCTTCATTGAGTTCGCCCGCAATACAGGGGGCATCCATCGCAATATGATCGACAATCAGCGTACCTTGACGTTGTGGGCTCGGATCGCTGCCTTGCTCATAATCCAGCAGCTCAACCTCAATACCGAGTTGAGCTGCGCGCTCGGCGAGTAAGGATTTGTCGGCGCACACCACTATCTGATGAGTCCAACTTTCTTTGGAGAGCGCAAGAACTAAGTCTGGGCCAATACCGGCAGGTTCACCGGCGGTGACTACGATACGTCTAATTGTCATCTTGCTCATCCTCAACCATTTCGACAAAGGCGCTGGCGCGGATCTCTTGAATCCATGTGCTGGCTTCTTCATTAAATTTGCGGTTGAACAGGATGCGATACGCGCGGTTTTTCAGCGCAGAGTCCGTGCGGTCCACCTCGCGGCGATCGAGGACTTCGACAATGTGCCAACCATGAACGGTTTTAAATGGCGCACTGATCTCTCCAGCCGGTAAGGTGTCCACTTGGTGTTTGAACTCAGGGACGTAAAGATCTGAGGTTTGATAGCCGAGTTCACCGTCACGTGCAGCTGAACCTGGATCTTGGCTGTATTGCTGCGCCATCTCACCAAAGGTCGCCTCGCCATTGTTGATGCGCTCAATGATGTCGTTCAGCTCTTTTTGTACGCCTTCATCACTCAGGATCACCGTCGGCTTAATCAGGATATGACGTGCGTTGACCTCGGTCACCGCCACGGTTTCTAGCCCTTTTACATCGTCGATTTTGAGGATATGGAAACCGACACCACTGCGAAATGGACCAATGATGGTGCCTTTGTTTTGCAAGCTAATTTGGTCGGCGAAGATGGTCGGCATCTCTTCTTTGCGCATCCAGCCCCAATCACCACCTTCAAGGGCTTTCGGGCCTTTTGAATAGGTGTAGGCCATGGTGCTAAAGTCTTCACCTTGATTGAGGCGTTCAACGAGCGCTGTCGCCTCTTTTTCTACCTCGGCTTTGTCTTCACCGTCGTCGACACGCAACTGAATATGGCTGATTTTGTACTGCACGGTGGCGTTGGTCTCTTGCGCGAGAATATCCGCTAGGTTATCGACCTCAGCCGGCAGAATGTTGATGCGGCGACGGACCAGTGCATTTCGTGCTTCGCTCGCCGCGATTTCTTTGCGGATTTGTTCACGAAACTCAGGATAACTCAAACCTTCACTGACAATAGCGTTGCTCAGTTCTTCGATGGTCTGGTTGTTGTTTTCGGCAATCTCAGCGATGGCTTGGTTAAGACGGTTGTCATCAATACGCACACCCAATCGTTCGGCTTCTTGCTGCTGAATGGTATCAACGATAAGTTTTTCCGTGACTTGTTCACGCAGCGTCGCTTCATCGGGTAACGCTTGGTTGTTTTTACGCGCGTTGGCTTTCAATGTTTTCAGTGATGCGTTGATGTCACTGTGTAAAATCACCCCATCATTGACGATGACAGAAACGCCATCCAGCTCAACCGGCTGCGCGTGAGCGATGGCAACTTGGCTCGCGGCAGCAAGCGCGAGCAGGGTGTGTTTCAATGGTTTCATTAACATCCTATCCATTATTAGGCTCCTGCCGCTGCGCAGCAGGAGAGAGATTTAATTGTTTAAGAAGAATGGGCGACCGTAGCCGAGGGAGTTGCCTGCACTGTCCATCCCTGCCATTCCTGAGCCTGCCCCAATATTTGTGCCAAAGCCGATAATGCCAAAGTTAACACTAAAGTTATTTTCATAGACAGGGTCTGAATCTGGATAACTTGAGAAGCTAGGATCCCAGCTATCCAGCTGATTGCTGTAGGTGAAGCCGATATACCAGCAGTCGTCGGTATAGTTCACTCTCGCCAGCCACTCTAATGCCTCGTTGGTCGTGACATCATGAAAGTACTGAGCACCTACACTCCAGTGGCGGGAGATATTATAGCTGGCCAAAATACCGGCTTGAGAAATACCTTCTTCCGTGATGCTGTCTAGGTCACCTAAGCTGTCGCCTAATGTTTGCTCAATATAGTCTCTCGTGACATATCGGTAATTACCTTGAAGGTAACCACCATTGAATCGATACTCCAGTGTGCTGTTGGCGAGTTGTACCTCTTCCGCATCTATATCGTATTGGATACCACCATGATAAAACAAGAAATCATCATAGTTGAAATCCATTTCGACGGCCCACGCAGAGTAGTTGGATGTGCTATCAGTATCGCTATCAGTGTCACTATCCGTGAGAGACTGGTTTTTTATGCCATTCTTCAAGTAGAAGATTTGTCCAAAGGAGACGTTCAATCTTTCTTTAAACTGGTCGTCTAAGAAACGAGTCGATGCACCGTAGCTAATTTGGTTAGCGTGAGCAATTTGATCAACACCACTGTATCGACGACTGCGAAATAAGCCGTAATAGTCGGTTTGCATCAAGGTTGTATCATATGTTGCGATGTCGCTTTGGTCTTGATTCGGGACGTAGACATATTGAATTTGTGGTTCTAGTGTCTGCGTATAACTGTCTAACACGACAGTATCTCGCTCCAGAATCAGACCTGCGTGAGTTCTAAATTCGGGTATTACACGAGACACGCTCTCTTCTAGTCCATAATAATCACTATCGGAGGAAGTGGTATCAACACCTTCGAGTTCTTGTTGATAGTAGGTACCTAGCAATCGTGCTTCGGTTGTCCATGAACCCCAAGTCGTACCAATAGGAATTTTGAATCCAGGCTCGATGTGCACGCGGGTGGCACTGGGCTTTCCGTCAGCGTCAGTGTCAAAACGGGATATGTGACTGATTACATCAAAGTCTAAATAGCGCAGTACTTCTGGCGCATAGTAGTTAAACTCCAGTTGAGGTAACAGTCGGTACGGAAGGCTGCTAGTACTTTCGGTTAATAGCTGAAAGTCACGAGTGAGGATTGATGCGTCCCAAGAATCACTACGGTACGTCGCTTGTGCTTCTTGAATCAATTGCCCATCTTCTCTATTACCGATACTGGAGTCTACGTGGGAGAAGTAGTCAATATCACTGACTTTTGAGTAATCGACCTCAAACTTCCAGCTTTGTTTAAATATGCCATTGTGTTGCCATTGCAAACCCCAACGATCACCGTAATCAGTGTACTTCTTATCATCTGGCAAGTATTCCGATTTGATATTAGTGTTGCCCAATGTCGACAGATGACGGAATTCACTATTGAGTTGCGTCCCACGGTTTTGCATGTATTTGAGTGTGGTTTCGAGGTCATAGTTTGGTGCTAAGTTCCAGTAAAACGGCACCTCCATTTCAAAACCATCGCTTGAGCCGTATGAGACCGTTGGATACAAAAAGCCTGTCTTACGTGTATCTCCGATAGGTACGGTCAAATAAGGCAAGTAGAATACGGGCACATTGACGATTTCGAAACGCGGATTGTAGAAGGTCGCTTCTTCTTCGTTTTGGTCAACATCGATACTAGAGGCACGCAGTCGCCATGATTTATCACCTTCCGGGCAAGAGGTAATCGTACCGTCTTCGATTTCATACATCGCCTTACCCGTCTTGGACACGTAAACCGCTTCACCGCGCCCTGGCTCACACAAGAATTGATACTGGGTGTTCTCCAATGTCACTTCTTCTGTGTTGAGGTTGTTGGTGGCTTTCTCTGATATACTTTTCAGCTCACCGTCGCTGAACATCACGTTCCCTTCCGCAACCACGATGTTTTCTTGCTGGTGGAGGGTGACGTTATCGGCACGCATCTGCTTCTTGCCTTGAACGACCACAACGTTACCGCTGTAGGTCGCTTTATCGCCGTTGATCGCCTCTAAGCTGTCTGCTTCGACATTGATGGGATCTTGATTCGGGTTATCAGACTCAGGTTCGTTGATTAAGCATTGATCAATAGAGGGCAGTTCCTGCACACTATCGTCTACGGTTACTTCAGATAAGGCCTGAGGGACATAGAGCGCAGCGCCGATCGATGCGGCCAGTAAGGTGCGGGGGAAAAATGACATCGAGTTTTACTATCCTGTTGAACTTGATATATCCGGTGAATAGGTAACCGAATCTAAGATAAAACGGTCTTTATAATAAAGTAAATTGTGGCGTACGGCACTATCAGACCGCGTTGAGAAGAAAAAATTCAGAGGTTGAGAGCATATAATGCACATTTTCGGCAAAATCCTTGGCACTTTTTTTGGTTTTCTGTTTGGAGGACCATTTGGGGCGTTGTTCGGTCTTTTTCTAGGCCATCAGTTTGATAAAGCACGCCGTTTAAGACAGGCGGGGTTCAATAGCGGCTTTGGTGAAGGACCAAGTCAAGCGCAGCGCCAAGAAGAGTTTTTTAAAGCGGCGTTCTCTGTGATGGGGCACGTTGCGAAATCAAAAGGGCAGGTCACTCGCGAGGAGATCCAGCTGGCTTCAACGATGATGGATCGCATGAACCTGCATGGTGAGCAGAAATTAGCGGCACAAGAAGCCTTCAGAGAAGGAAAAAGCGCAGATTTCCCATTGGAGCGAGTCTTAGAGCGTGTCCGCATCTCAACCGGAGGTCGTTTTGATTTGCTGCAGTTTTTTCTCGAGTTACAACTATCTGCAGCGTTTGCGGATGGCGAGATTCACCCGGCAGAGCGCAATGTCCTGCACAAGATTGCACAAGGTTTGGGGTTTTCATCAGAACAACTTGAGCAACGCCTTCGCATGCAAGAAGCGGCGTTTCGTTTTCAACGCGGGGGTTTTGGTGGCAGCAATGATGGGCACTCTCATCAATCTGGCGGGCAGTGGCAGCAAGCGAGTACCGCAGATCAACTGAGCGATGCCTACAAATTACTGGGTATTGATAGCAGCGCTGATGCCAAAGCGATCAAGCGTGCCTATCGTAAACTGATGAATGAGCATCATCCAGATAAGTTGATGGCGAAGGGCCTCCCCCCTGAAATGATGAATGTCGCGAAAGAAAAAGCGCAGGAAATTCAAAACGCTTACGACTTGATTAAGAAAAGCAAAGGCTTTTAATGAAATTACGTGCCCGACGCTGGTCGGGCACATATCTTTATCAATCTTTGACCAGTTGCGTCACCGTATCTGCAACGTTCTGCGCTCCTTGTCGAATCTCGTCAATCAGGGCTTGTGTCTCCTGCAACTGCTGGTTGCATTCGACGACTCTCGCTTGAATCTGCGCCATGGTTCCCTCAGATTCTGAAGTCAACTCACTGTTGCGCTTAACAATATTCCCTATCTCATCGGTCGCTTTCGTTGTATTCGCTGCGAGGTTTCGCACCTCGTCAGCAACAACCGCAAACCCGCGGCCAAACTCCCCTGCGCGTGCGGCCTCTATGGCGGCATTCAGTGCGAGTAAGTTGGTTTGATCGGCAATGTTGGAGATGGTGGTGACAATGTGGGTAATTTGTTGCGATTGCTCCGTCAGTTTCCCCATTAGAGTGGAAGCGGTACTGACTGATACGTCAATTTGATTGGCGACATCGGTCGCGGTACCTAGCGTTCGAGCGCCATCATTGGCAATGTCTAAAGTGTGAAGCGAGGTCTGCTGAGCCACCTTAGAGGCATCTCTTATAGCCTGCTGATGAAGAATTCGGTCAGTGATATCACTGGCAAATTTCACCACACGCACCACCTTGCCATGACGATCAAAAACAGGGTTGTAGGTCGCTTCTAACCACAGTATCTCACCGTGCTTGTTACGTCTTTCAAAGAGCCCGCCTTTGAACTCGCCTTTGGCTAGTGAGGGCCAAAAATTTGGATTGTTGTGGATGAAATCTTCGCTACAAAAAATGTGGTGATGCTGACCTCGAATCTCAGAAAGCTTATAGCCAACACAGGCGCAGAAGTTATCGTTGGCATTGATGATTTCCCCTTTTGGGGTAAATTCAATATAGGCCATGGATTTTTTAAGCGATTCAAAAATGGCTTCTTGATTGTCTAGGCGGTGCTTTTTCTCCGTGACATCACTAGCGACTTTGATCACTTTGACCACTTTATTATTGTCATCTTTTACGGGAACGTAGGTCGCCTCAATCCAAATCTCTTCGCCCCCCTTACGAAGGCGTCTGAAGGTGCCTGTCTGAGGCTGTCCATTGGCTAGATCGCGCCAAAATTGTTGATAATCGGAAGAAGAGGTCAGGATCGAATCACAAAAAAGGCGATGATGTTTACCCTGAACGTCACTCAATTGGTAGCCGAGTGTGTCGAGAAATAAGTGATTTGCGGTGATGACATGACCGTCAGGCTGAAACTCAATGTAGGCAACGCTGGATTTGATGGCGCTGAACACTTGCGCAGAGGTACGCATTCCATTGAGTTCAAGATCAGTGTAAGCAGAGTCTTTACGGCTGCGAAAAAATAACATAAATGGCCTCATTGGCACCAACAGGGTGCGTTAGGTCGATGAAATATAAAAAGGAGTGCTACTTTCTAATGAGTGCTTGTTATCAACCTAGCCGAAAAAGCTGACGCATACTTATACTAACTTAGTTTACATGTGGCACAGATTCAAAAAATGTCTCGTTTTTAAGAGTTTGAAAAATTAGCGTTTACTAATGTTTAAATCTAACGATACGAGAGAGCTGTAGTATGATTAGAGAGGACACGACAATTAAGTATGGGATCTAAAAAGGCGAGTTAACCTTTGGTTACTCGCCTTTTAGAATTTGGTGGCCCCTCCCAGACTTGAACTGGGGACCAATCGATTATGAGTCGACTGCTCTAACCACTGAGCTAAGGGGCCGTAGGGCATCGATTATAGGGGAAGCCCCCGAAGCTGTCTAGCCGCAAGCATGGCTAAATGCGCTTAGTTTTTATTCACTTAAGTCTACTCATAATAAAAAAGGTGAGCGCTTGCTCACCTTTTCATCAATCATGCGTCTTAGCGTGAATTACTCATCCAAGAAGCTGCGCAGAGTTTCTGAGCGGCTAGGGTGGCGCAATTTACGTAGCGCTTTCGCTTCGATCTGACGAATACGCTCACGCGTTACATCGAATTGCTTACCGACTTCTTCCAGAGTGTGGTCTGTGTTCATGTCGATACCAAAGCGCATACGCAGTACTTTTGCTTCACGAGGCGTGAGGCCCGCCAGTACGTCTTTGGTGGCCACTTTCAAGCTGGTGGCAGTGGCAGAATCGAGAGGCAACTCAAGCGTGGTGTCCTCGATAAAATCACCTAGATGCGAATCTTCATCATCACCGATCGGTGTTTCCATTGAGATTGGCTCTTTGGCGATCTTCAGCACTTTACGGATCTTATCTTCTGGCATCTGCATGCGCTCAGCCAGCTCTTCCGGTAGGGGCTCACGACCCATCTCTTGCAACATTTGACGAGAGATACGGTTGAGTTTGTTGATCGTTTCGATCATGTGCACCGGAATACGGATCGTACGTGCTTGGTCTGCAATCGAGCGAGTGATCGCCTGACGAATCCACCACGTTGCGTAGGTCGAGAATTTGTAACCACGACGGTATTCAAATTTGTCGACCGCTTTCATCAAGCCGATGTTACCTTCTTGGATAAGATCCAAGAACTGTAGACCACGGTTGGTGTATTTCTTCGCAATCGAGATAACCAGACGTAAGTTCGCTTCCACCATCTCTTTCTTCGCACGGCGAGCTTTCGCTTCACCAATCGACATACGGCGGCTGATCTCTTTGATGTTTTGCACCGTCAAAGAGGTCTCTTCTTCAATCGCTTTTAGCTTCATGATCGAGCGGCGGATGTCGTCTTCGCTGCGACGAACTTTCTCTGCGTACGGCTTGTCAGAAGCAAGAATCTCATCAAGCCAAGCGTCGCTAGATTCATTGCCGGTAAAGAGCGTAATGAACGATTTCTTCGGCATTTTGCCGTATTCAACGGCCGCTTTCATGATCAGACGTTCTTGAGTACGAACGCGCTCCATCGAGGTGCGAAGTTCATCGACCAAGTAGTCAAACTGCTTCGGCGTCAGACGGAACTCTTTGAATACGTCGAGGACGAGTTCATGAGCGATTTGCGCTTTCGGACTCTCTTTGCCGTACTCGTTACAGGCGAGCTGGAAGTTCTGGAAGGTATTACGCAGCGACGTGAACTTCTCTAGTGCAAGTTCAGGGTCGATGCCAGTATCTTCTTCTGAGTCATCGTCATCTGAATCGTCCTCATCGTCATCCGCATCTTCTTCGTCTTCATCTTTCAAGTCAGACTCTGCGAGCTCAGAACCGATGTGCGTCGCCGTCGGTGCTGTGGTCTCTTCTGCGTCTGGATCAACAAAGCCAGTGATGAGATCGGTAAGACGAAGCTCTTCCGCTTGTACTTTATCGAACTGCTCAAGAATGTATGGGATAGTGCCTGGGTATTCGGCAACAGCGT